>JBARAE010000630.1:0-22336 GCA_049791715.1 Micromonospora sp. | reverse complement strand
TGAGCAAGGTGGCCACGTCGACCGGCCAGTCCTTGAAGCTGTACAGCAGGGTTGCGGTACGGGGGACTTCGTTGAAGACGGCCCCGGTTCAGCTCTTGAGCCCGGAGCCCGGCGTCGAGTACAGGCGGAATTATTTTGGGATCGCCGTACTTCGCCTTCATGTTCTGGATGTCCGTCGCGCATCAACGGTGCGGCCATCGACGGTTACCGGCCGGGGGCTGTTCCGGCCCGGCGGACCCGCGGCCCTTTGAGCCGTCAACCACCGGCTCGGGCGTCAGCAGGACGGCGTGGCGCCTGCGGTCCACCTGTTCCGCCGCAGAGGTTGGCGAGGTCGTGGCCGACGACGAGGACTGTCCCGCCAATGCGCACCGCGTCTCGGCCGCGGGACAGTACGACCGCGCTGTCGGCGGCGGGCATCTGACGTCCCGCTGGCGGGCCATTTCTCGGCTCCGCTCGACCCCCACCGGGGAGAGTCGACCGCCCTGACCTCCCAGCCGTTCTGGGCCAACCACACCGCGGTGCATCCCTCGCCGGCGGCCACGTCGATCGCCCTGCCCGGACGCAGGCCGGCCACCTCCTTCACCACGAAGCGGTTCGGTTAGACGGTCCACGCCAGCGGGGCGCTCGCGTACCGCTCGTCCCAGTTCCTGCTGTCCATGGCCGCGCTCCTCTCGACGCACGACGGAAGAACGTTCACGGCGTAGCCCTCATCCTCGCCAGTTTCGTGGCTGGTGCTGGCCGGTTTCGGACCGAGTCCGTCACCCGCCTGCCGTGCGAGCAGCGGGCCGGACTGCCCGACGGTAGACGGGCGAGGGGCGCCCGGATCTACCGGGCGCCCCTCGTGTGCCAGGAGCTCAGTGGCGGGACGAGGACCCGATCGGCTCCCGGCCGACCGGCTCGCTCTGTGGCGCGGGCTTCCGCCGTCCGAGCAGCACGGTCACCGCCACTGCGATTGCGCCGGCAACGCCGACGCCTGCCCAGAGCAGGGGGTTGGTCCGCAGCTCCTGGGGCAGCTGCTGGACGAGGACGAAGACGCCCATCACCACCACGAACCAGCCGAACGCCTTGCGCAGGACGTCCTCCGGGATCTTCCCGGCAAGCCGCCCGCCGAAGAAGCTGCCGACGATGGCGGCCGCGGTCACCGCGAGTGCCAGCCCCCAGTTGATGTGCACGCTGGAGAGGTAGCCGGCCAGACCGGCGAAGGACTTCATCGCGATGACGACCAGCGAGGTGCCGACCGCGACCGGCATCGGCAGGCCACCAAGCAGCGCCAACGCCGGCACCACCAGGAAGCCGCCACCCGCACCGACCAAACCGGTGACCAGCCCGACGACGATGCCGTCGATGATCACCCGGAACACCGGCAGCTCATGCGGAACCGGCTTCCCCTCGGCGTTCCGGCGGCCACGGATCATCGCAATCGCGGTGGCTAGCATCATCAGCGCGAAGCCGGTGAGCAGGAACCCGGCCGGGATGAACTCGGCCAGCCGGCCGCCCGCGTACGCGCCCGTCATGCCGGCGAAGCCGAAGATGAGACCGGTACGCCAGCGGACCCGGCCCGCCCGGGCGTGCGGCAGCACGCCGACGGCGCTGGTGGCGCCGACGACCAGCAGCGAGGTGGCGATCGCCTCCTTGGCCGGCAGGTCGGCCACGTAGACCAGCAGCGGTACCGCGAGGATGGAACCGCCGCCGCCGAGCAGCCCGAGGCTGACGCCGATCAGGACGGCCAGTCCGATGGTCAGGGCCAGGGTCGCGGTCATGCCCGCCCCCCGGTGTTCTCGCGGAGCTGGCCGACGATGGTGTCCAGGTCGCAGCTGGCACCCCGGTTGTACGGCAGCTTGCCCAGCATCATGCCCATCGCGCAGGTGTTGGTCACCGCGGCGAAGGTGAGCCCGGCGCCGATGAACCCGGCGACCCACTTCAGACCCGGCACGAACACCGAACCGAGGACGCTGGTCAGGACGATGGAACCGGCGACGAGGCGGACCTGACGCTCGAGATCCCAGCGCGGCTTGCCCATCTTGATCGGTGCCTGCGCGGTCTGCCAGGCCATCATGCCGCCGTTGAGCACCTTGAGGTTCGGCAGTCCGACCCCGGCGAGGGCCTGCTCGGCCTGGGTGGCGCGGGCGCCGGAGCGGCAGATCAGCACCACATCCTCGTCGAGGTGGTTACGCAGCTCCTCGCGATGCTCCTTGAGCAGGTCCAGCGGCACGTTGTAGGCGCCGGGGATGTGCGAGGTCTCGAACTCGGCCGGGGTGCTCACGTCGAGCAGACGAGGGGCTCGGCCGGAATCGATCAGCTCGCGCAGGCTGGCGGCATCGAGCGTGGTGGTGTCGGAAGTAGTCATGTCTCCTCGTTCACAGGAGGTCGGGGGCCGGCCGGCGCCCGGTGGCGCCGGCCGGTGGGACGCTGATCGGTCAGGTGCCGCTGACCATCTCCAGACCGGCATCACCGGCCTGGTCGAACTTGTCGTCGATGACGACGACCTCGCGGCCGGCGTTGGCCAGCAGCGACGCCGCGGCGGTGGCGCGGTAACCGGAGCCGCAGTGCACCCAGACGGCGCCGGCCGGTACGTCCGCGAGCCGCTTGGGCAGGTCCGGCAGCGGGATGTGCACAGCACCCTCGATGTGGCCGTTGCGCCACTCGTTGGTCATCCGCACATCGAGGACCACATCGGGGGCGGGCAGCCCGGCGGGCGTCTTGCCCGCGCGCCCGGCGGCCAGCGCCGGAAAGTCCGAGAGCCGCATCTTCCGCAGGTCCTCCGGCTTGGTAGCCCACTTCTCCGGCTGACCGGTGGCCTGCGCGGCGGGCCGGTCAATGCCGATCCGGACCAGCTCGCGCTGGGCGTCGCCAACCTGCTCCGGCGTCTCGGCCAGCAGCGTGATCGGCACACCCCAGTCGATCATCCAACCCAGCCAGGTCGACATCGGTCCGTCCAGCCCGAGGCTGACCGTCCCGGCCACGTGCGATGAGGCGTACGCCTTGCGGTGCCGCAGGTCGACGACCCACTGCCCGTCGGCGATCCGCTCGCGCAGTTCGGTGGCATCGGCCCGGGTGACCGGCGTCAGGTCGAGCGGCGCGGGGCCGGCGAAGTTGGCCACGCCCATGTGGGCGTAGTACGCGGGGTAGGCGTCGAGGCCGGCGAGGGTCTCGGTCACGAACTCGTCCGCGGCCAGCTTGAGGGCGGGGTTGGCCGTCTTCTCCCGGCCGATCGTCGATTCGGGTGCGTCGGACTGGCTGGCCGAGCAGAAGCTGCCGAATCCGTGGGTCGGCCACACCTCGGCGCCGTCGGGCAGCAGGTCGGCCAGCCGCTTGGCGGAGGCGTGCTGGTGGTGGGCGAGTTCGTGCGCGTGCTCCTTGCCGAGCAGGTCGGTGCGCCCGGTGGTGCCGAACAGCAGCGACCCGCCGGTGAAGACCCCTACCGGCCACCAACCGCCCTCGGTCGCCTCGTCGAGGACGTACGACAGGTGGTGGAAGGTGTGACCCGGCGTCGCGATCACCCGCAGTCGCAGAGAGTCCGAGACCGGAACCTGGTCACCGTCGGATGCCGGCATCCGGTCGAACCCGACCTCGTCGGCCGCGGCCACCAGGTAGTGCGCACCGGTCACCCGGGCAAGCTCGAGCCCGCCGGAGACGTAGTCGTTGTGGATGTGCGTCTCGACCACATGCGTGATCCGTACGCCCTTCTCGCCGGCGAGGTACAGGACCCGGTCGATGTCACGCTGCGGGTCGACCACGATCGCCACCGTGCCGTCCGAAGCCAGGTAGCTCCGGTCGCCGAGGGACGATGTCGCGATAACGGACACCTCAAGTGTCACTGGCCGTACTCCCTTCAAAGACTACATACCCGGGGGGGTATGTAGGGGGCAGAGTCCTGCCCGGCTCATGTGAAGCGGTTACCGCCCGCGCCGCCGGTGGCGGCACGGGACAGGTGGCCCGATCAGGCGAGGGCCAGGAAGAGCTTCTCCAGCTCCTCCTCGGACATCTCCGGCACCTCGCCGCGCTCGCGCGCGGCCTCGCAGTACCGCACGCCCGAGGCGATGATCTTGTACCCGGCCCGGTCGATTGCCTTGGACACCGCGGCGAGTTGCGTCAGCGCCTCGCGGCAGTCCTGATCGTTTTCCATCATCTCGATGACCGCGTTCAGCTGTCCCCGCGCCCGCTTGAGCCGGGTCAACGCCTCACTGGTCATTTCAGGTCGGAGATTCATCGCGCCACCTCTCGCGTTCCACCATACCCCCGGGGGTAACGGTTGGCGAAGGGGATACCCCCCTGGGTATGGTTAACCTCGAACGTCGCCGGGGGATTCCCGCCCCTCCGCGGTGCCCCCAGCGGTCGCCCTTCTCCTAACCTGAGAGGTCCCATGACTACCGTCCGGCACCATCATGTGGTCATCGTCGGCGGCGGCACCGCCGGCATCAGCGTGGCCGCGCGGCTACGTCGCCAGGGGGTCACCGACATCGCCCTGGTCGAGCCCTCCGAGCACCACTACTACCAGCCGCTATGGACCCTGGTGGGAAGTGGCCTCGCCAAGGCGGGCGAAACCGTACGGCCGCAAGGAAAGCTCATCCCCAAGGGCGTGACCTGGATCCGGGACCGGGCAACCAGCGCCGACCCGGACAACCGCACCGTCACGCTCGGCAGCGGCGACACGCTGGCCTACGACCAGCTCGTCATGGCTCCCGGGCTGCAGCTCGACTTCGACGCCGTACCCGGCCTGGCCGAGTCGGTCGGGCGCAACGGGGTGTCGAGCAACTACCGGTACGACCTCGCACCGCGCACCTGGGAGTTCATCCAGAAGGTGCGAGGCGGCACGGCGATCTTCACCATGCCGGCCGGACCGATCAAGTGCGGCGGCGCGCCCCAGAAGATCGCCTACCTGGCGGCCGACTGGTGGCGCCGGCAGGGCCTGCTGGACGGGATCCGGATCATCCTGGTGCTGCCCACGGCGACCATCTTCAGCCAGCCGGACTGGGCGAAAGTGCTCGTCCCGGTCGCCGCGGACTACGGCATCGAAGTGCGCTATGAGTCGCAGCTCGTCGAGGTCGACGGGGACAGCCGGCGGGCGGTCATCCTCGACAACGCCTCCGGCACCAAGGAGACCATCGACTACGACCTGCTGCACGCCGTACCGCCGCAGAGCGCGCCGGACTGGCTCAAGGAAAGTGCCCTCGCCGATCCCGCCAGCCCGTTCGGCTACCTGTCGGTCGACCAGTACACCCTCCAGAGCACCCGCTGGCCCGAGGTGTTCGCGCTCGGTGACGTGGCGAACCTTCCCACGTCCAAGACCGGAGCTGCCATCCGCAAGCAGGCGCCGGTCGTGGCGACCAACCTGCTCGCCGCGCCCCGGCGCGAGCCGCTGCCGGCCCGCTACGACGGCTACACCTCCTGCCCGCTGGTCACCGCCCACAACCGGATGCTGCTCGCCGAGTTCGACTACCAGCTCAAGCCGAAGCCCAGCTTCCCGGTCATCGACACCATGAAGCCGCGCTACGACATGTGGCTGCTCAAGCGCTACGGGCTTCCGGCGCTGTACTGGCACGGCATGCTACGCGGGCTGGTCTGACTGGCCCGCACGGTTTGCCGAATCACCCACGCCGCTCGTTTGCGACCGGCACCATTTCACCTGAGGGAGAGCAGAGCATGAGCTACGCGATGACCACTCGGCTGACCGCCGGATTCACCCCGGTTCTCGAGCGGGTCCGGGCCGCGCTGAAGGACCAGGGCTTCGGAGTGCTGACCGAGATCGACATGCGGTCGACGCTGCGCGAGAAGCTCGGGGTCGACATGGAGGAGTACGTCATCCTGGGCGCCTGCAACCCGCCCCTCGCGCACCGCGCCATGGAGGCCGACCGGAGCATCGGCCTGCTCCTGCCGTGCAACGTCGTGGTCCGCGCCGCCGGTCCGGACGCCACCCTGGTGCAGGCCCTCGATCCGCAGGTGATGGTGCAGCTCAGCGACGCAGCCGAACTGCGGGAGGTCGCCGACGAGGCGACCCGGCGGTTGCGCGCGGCACTGGACGCGCTCACGGGCTGAGAGGTGGCAGGGGCATTCCCGCCCGCACCCCTGGGCCGTCGCACCGACAGCGGCGGGCGGCCTGCCCGGCGGTCTTGGCCCGCACGTCGACCATGTGCAGGTCACGGGAACGAATCGCCTGCTTCAGCGCGCGGACCGCCCCACCGGATTGAGAGCCTCGACTCCGAACGCGGCGCACCGGCTGCGGACAGCCTGCAAGCTCGCAACCGCTCGGTGCGCTGTACGCGGTGTCCAGCAAGGCGCAGGCGCGGCCTCGTCAGCGCAGCGAGATCCTCACCCGGCAAACGCGCCGGAATCCGGCGGTCGCGGACCGGCTAAGCATCGATGCTGACACGAGTTCGTGTGCCTTGAGCGGCCACGGTACTCGAGCAGCCACTTGCCCTGGACCGCACCGCGAAGCGGTGGGCCGAGCGATACGTGGCGCAGGGTGGCGCGGGAATGATCGACCGGTCCGCAGTTCACCCAACGCACTCCGGCGGCCGCCGGGCGCAACGTGCTGCATCTGCGGGCGAAGCGACCATGGGATCGGCGCATCGCTGGCCGGCTCGGGCTGGCCGCGAGGTGTCACGCCGTGCTGTGGCGGGCCGCCGCGAGTAGGACGGCGAAACCAGCCAGGGCCAACAGTGTGGCCGCCGTCGCGACCCCGGCCACCATCCGACGGTCCGCCACGGCACGACCAGAACCGGCTGCCGCCACCATCAGTCGATAGCGCGGTCGCGCCCAAGCGAGCAGGACAATGCCGGTGAGCAGCCCAAGTCCCCCGGGGATGGCAAGCGCCGGTCCGCGGGACAGGCCGGTGTGGAGCAGCAGCGCGCCGACTCCCGCGAAGGCCAGGGCGGTGCGCTGCCAGGCAAGGTAGGTGCGTTCGCTCTGCAGGCCCACGTCGATGACTTCCGTTGGATGTGCGGGTTCGGGACGTCTCATTCTTGTCCTCGCACCACTTCCATCAGCACGAAGACCAGCGCCAGCACCATAACCACGGACAGCCCGATGCCAACCACCCGTGGAAGCACCGACCGGGGCAGGGGCCCGCCGAGCCGGATCGCCCGCTCGCGGCGCTCCCACCGCGCGTAGCTCGTCGCGGCGATGACGGTGGACATCAGAATGAGTAGCACCCCGAGCGTCTGCCGGGCACCCGCGAACGCGAAGTCCGGCACGATTTGAACGACCGCCACACCACCGGCCAGCAGCGCCAGCGACGTGCGGATCCAGGCGAGGAACGTACGCTCGTTCGCCAAGCTGAAGCGGTAGTCCGGCGTCTCCCCCACCTCGTGCAGCGGGGGACGATCCGGTCGCAAACGAAACAGCGTCATGGTGACCCACCCATCCCGCGCCGGTCACTGATCGCGGTGGCCATGCGTGCTCCTCCATGTCAATCCTGGCCGCTCCGGCCGTCGGGTGGCCTAGACCCGTACCCCACGCCAATCCAGGTAGGCGGCCGCAATTTCGACGGCGGTTACCGTTGGCGCAGATGACGAGGACCGCCTCACCGCGACGGATCTCGGCGGCGCACGCCGGCACGTGCCCCAGCAGAACCACGCGTGCATGAGCCACGTGCCCGATCATGTACTCGTGCGGCTCGCGGGCGTCGATAACCCGAGCGCGCGTGGGAAAACGTCGCAAGGTCTACTTCAATCATCGCAAAGACCCTCTCCCACATACCCCTGCGGGTATAGGTGGCGATAGTAGCATGCCGCAATTCCATACCCCCCGGGTGTACTGTTGGCGCCGGACATGGAGAGGGGCTTGACATGCAGGTCGACGAAAATGCAGTCGGTGACGTGATCAAACGGCTTCGCCGCGCCGAGGGCCAAATTCGCGGCGTCATCGGCATGCTGGAAGACGGTCGAGACTGCGCCGAGGTGGTGACACAGCTCGCGGCGGTGTCGCGAGCACTGGACCGCGCCGGGTTCAAGATCATCGCTAGCGGGCTGCAGCAGTGCGTCAGCGGTGCCGCGGGCGAGAACCAGAAGGCCGACCTCGAACAGATGGAGAAGCTGTTCCTGTCGCTCGCCTAACCACCATTTGTTGGGGGCGCACCCCGTTGAGGCGCGAGTCCCCCACAAGGTTGCTGGCTCCCGATAACTGACCCATGGTCCGGGCGGCTGAATTCTGACCCCTTCCGGAGGCGTCGGAAGGTGCTGAGCGTGGAGGACTGGGCGGAGACGTGCCATCAGGGTTCGGCAGACCGGGCGGCCGCAGGTGCTGGTGATGATGATGTCGGACGGTGGCTGTCGGCGGTGATGAGCCCGTTGCGGCAGTCAACGGACCTGCTGGCCGGGCACTGGACGCTGATCGCTGGGTGGGTCGAGTGCGAAGGCGTCGATGTGGGACAACGAGTCCGCGGTATGACAGTGCCGGCCCGGCCGGCCGCAGCTGACTGAGACGTGAGGCGATGAACGCCTTCCGCAGCAGGCTCGGCATCAAGGTGATCCAGTGTCGGCCAGCGGACCCGGAAGCTAAGGGCCTGGTCGAACGCGCCAACGCTCCGTGTCAGCGACGGCCGCCAGGCACCAAGCGGTGATCGAGACCCCGCACGGCAACCGGACCTGCATCGAAGCCCGCGTCGAACGCGACGACAAGCAGCCACTGGTCGCACGGTTCGGCGGGATACCCCTGGCACGACGCAAGGACGGACGCTCGTCGACCGCGTCCCCAAACCGGTGACCTACCCCGTCAAGGAGCTGACCGTCCGACTCGGAAGGGGCAGATGCGAGCTATGTGAGTCGTGGACCGGGTCGTGCGGCAGCCGGTACTCCCCCACGTCCACCGGTTCCCGGCCGAGCAGTCGGGCGAAGAGTTCGGCGAGGATCTCTTCGCGCTCGGAACGCGGTGCTGGTCTTGCGGCCGGTTACTCGCGGTGGCCAGTGCGCCCCAGGTTCTGTTCGTGCTCCTGGCCGTAGTCCTGAGCCTGTGGAGTGCAGGCGACGCGATCGGACCCCGGTCCCGTACAGCAGCAGCCTGTACTCCGTCTCCAGCTCCAGCCGGCGCTTACGTCCTCGTCGTCCGACCAACACGGGTTGCTCCTCAGTTGTGCGGAGTGGCTGGCCGAGGACGTAGACGCACATCACCACCACGCACCCAACCCAACACCTTAAGCAGCAGGTTCGCCGAGACCCGCCCGGCGAGGCGTCCGTCGGCGAAGCTGCCGACGATGGCGGCGACGATCGTTGCGCTGGCCAGACCCACAGTCAATGCTCACGTTAGAGAGGTAGCCGGCCGGGCCGGTGAAGGACTTCGTCGCGTTGACGACCATCGAGGTGTCGACGGCGACCGGCGTGGCCGGGCCGCCGAGCGGGGCCAGGGCGGGTACCACCAGGAAGCCGCCGCCAGCGCCGACCAGGCCGGATCCAGGGCGTTTCCGACACGCTGCCCCTGTGGTGTGGCCGGCCGCGACTGGTCGGCGAAGTCGCCGAGGCGGATCCGTCGCCGCTGACTTCCGCGTCGGTGACCTGATGTGGCGCAACAGCTGCCTGCCCGCATGCCCGGAGGAAGCCGTTGACCGAGCGCGCTCATTGAGTATGCTCAGTGAAATGAGCGAGGAGTCAAAGACCGCGCCGGGGGTGCGGCAGCAGCGCAAGGAGCAGACCCGGCATGAGCTGCTGGCGGCAGCGCGGCGCGTCATCGAACGGCGCGGGCTCGCGGCGACGACCACCCGCGAGATCGCCGCCGAGGCCGGGGTGGCGGCCGGAACCTTCTTTGTCCATTTCGCGGACATGAACCTGCTCGTCGAGACACTGCTGGACGAGCGCATCGGGCGGGCGCTGCAGCTGGGCATGGACACCGTGCCAGCCAGCGTGGACCTGGTCGGACAACTGGTCCATGTGGCCGGCTGCCTGTATCAGGGCTATGACGACGAGCCTGACCTGGCCCGGCAGTACTTGGCCGCGACCCTGTTCCGATCCGGCCCACACGGCCCGGCACAGCAGCGCATCCAACAGTTCCAGGACTGGGTCACCGAACGGATCACCGAGGGCGTCGCCGCCGAAGCCATCCCCGACATCGACCCAACTCTGGCCTTCACGGCGTACTTCGGACTGTATTTCGCCTTCCTCGTGGCCGGCCTACGAGGTGAGTTGGAGCGACCGCAGCAATTGGCCCTGCTCGCAGCATCGCTGCATCGCCTATTCCGCATGGAGGATGGAGCATGAAGACACTCGTTGTCGGCGGTGGTATCGGTGGACTGACGGCCGCTATCGCGCTGGCGAGGACCGGCCACCAGGTCACACTGGCGGAGAAGATGGAGCAGTTCTCGCCAGTCGGCGCGGGCATCATCATGGCACCCAACGCCGCCAAGATCCTCGCCGAGCTCGGCGTCGACCTGTCCCGGCACGGCCACGCTTTACCCTCGCTCGACCTGGTCGGCGCCGGCGGGCAGCTGCTACAACGGCTGGAGACCCAGCGCCTGGCCGGGCAATACGGTCCGATGTTGGCACTGTCGCGGCCCGACCTGCACGCCGCCCTGCTGGAGCAGTTACCCGAACGGGTGCAGCTGATCCTTGGTAGCAGCGCCAACGGAATCCGGCAGGATTCCCGCGGGGTATCTGTCTGGTTCGGCGACGAACCGGATCCACACACCTTCGACGTGGTCGTCGGAGCGGACGGCCTGCACTCGACCGTCCGCAGGCTCACCCTGGGACAGCAGCCGCTACTCTACAGCGGTGCCACCTCTTGGCGCGGCCTCACTTGCAACCCCGGCTTCCTTCGAGCGGTGGAGGCCTGGGGCCCGGGCACCCGCATCGGCGTCGTCCCCCTGCGCGACGGTCAGCTCTACTACTACCTGGTCAGGTCGGCGCCACGCCGCGCGCCCGAACTCGACTGGCCGGACGGCTTCCGGGCCGCCTTCGCCGCGCATCACTCGGATCTGACCAGGCTGTTCGACATGCTGACCGATCGACCGCCGCTACACCACGACCTGGAGGAACTGGCCGCGCCGGTGTGGGGCAGCGATCGGGTGTTCCTGCTCGGCGATGCCGCACATGCCATGACCCCCAACCAGGGGCAGGGCGCGGCCATGGCTATCGAGGACGCTTATGGCCTGATGAAGGCGCTGCAGCCGGGTATCGCCGGAGCCCTGCAGCGGTACACGACGTTGCGGCACGAGCGAGTGCGCGCGATACAGCTGACCTCCCGGCGCATTGGGAAGTTCTCGCACTGGACCAATCCGTTGGCCCGCACCGTGCGCAACACGTTGATGCGAGCCCTGCCGCCGTCCCTCGTCGAGGCCCAGTACCACAAGCTGGTGCAGCCCGCCCTCGACCTGATGGCAACGGCGTAGGGGGCCCGGAAGAGCACTCAGGTGCCCGCGGCGGCGGATCGTTGCCGTCGTCTTCACGGGGGTAGCGCCGCCCGCCGGGGCAGGTGAGCAGAGGCGCCCCTCGCACCGTCCCTCACGCCGCCGGTCCAGCATCTGCACTGCTACTCGCCTCAACGTCAAACTGTCGACGCCAGCTCATGACCAGCACGCCTGGTGCCGCCCCACATCTGTGCCCACGCGGCCTGATCGGAGCGGGCGGGACCGGCACGCCCGCCGCGTCTTTGAAGCGCGCTGAGCTCTTGGTCGACCTCATTCAGCCATTTGCTACCGCAGACTCCTCAGATGATCATTCTTGCGCGACGCATACCGGGTGCGACGGCGCCTCAACCGGTGAACACGGGCGGGCGAACGTATCCCGCCGCCACGCAACCTGATGTTGTGCCCGCCAGCGTCACCGGGTCAATGAATCGCAGGTACTCGTGGTCGCCGAGCAGTTCCAAGCGGCGGCGGAGTACCGGATTCTCAACGGACTGAGTGCGGTGGCAGGCGATGGCGGCCGCTTGGAGCACGCGACGCACGACAAGCGCCGCGTCCAATTCGGCCGGGTCGCGTCCGATGAAGGTCGTGCCGAGTTCGGCATTCAGCTGCTCCGCGACCCATCTGGGCACCGCCCAGGCCAGCACCGGCAGGCCCGCCACGCCGGCAGCGGCCAGAGCGGCCTGGGTGGCGCGGTGGTGGTCAGGGTGGCGGGTAACCCCGCCGAGGTCGAAGACCATCAGGTGACTGGGGCGTTCCTCGCCGATCAGCCGCAGGATGTGACCAGCCAGCTCATCGAGGGGCACCGCGCCGAGGTTGCCGTCCGGGTAGTCATGCAGCTCGACCCGGGACACGCCGAGTGCGGCACTGGCACTGTGCATCTCCTGCGATCGAGTGACCGCGAGCTCGCCAGGGCTGCCGTGCAGGGTGGAGGCTCCGCCGCGGGTGAAACAGAGCACGCTCGCCCGGGCGCCGTGGGTGATCAGCTCCTCCAACACGGCGCCAAGGCCAGAGGATTCGTCGTCGGGGTGGGCGACCACGGCGAGCACCCCGGTGACCTGCCAAGGAAGCTTCGGCCAGGTGCCGGTAGTCGGAAGCGTCATGGCTATCACCTCTCCAACCATACCCCCGGAGGTATATGATTCGCCCGATCATCGTCGCGTTCGCCGTGCCGATCGGGGTGCTGATCAACGAATCGACCACGGCGGGAAAGATGGCCTCCCGGACCAGCCGTGCGATCTGGTCCGAGGTCGCCCACGGGCCACACCGCACTGCGAAGAAGCCGACGAATACCCTGATTTGGCCCATACCGTCGCGCGAAGGTGCCGGTCCGCCCCGGCGGCCGGACGCACCCGTCTCTCCGTGAACGGCGACGTTCCCGGCTGGTCTAGACGCTTGCGGTCCGCAGGGACCGGCACCGCACCCGCCATTCCCCGACGCCACCGTCTGCGACCAGTCGGACCGGCACGGCGGCGCGGTCGAGCAGGCTCGCCGCGATCGCGGCCCGGTGTCCGTTCGAGCAGATCACCCACACCGGTTCGGCACGGGGAAGTTCGTGCAGGCGCGCCGGGAGGTCGGCGACGAAGATGGTGTGGCTGTCGGGGATCGTGCCCCACTGCCACTCGAGCGGCTGACGGACGTCCAGGACCGCCGGGTGCTCGCCGCGGACGTACGCGTCGCAGAGGTCGTCGGCGCTGACCAGGGGGTACGACGAGAGGTCGCCCCCGTGCGAGCGCCACCGTTCGACCCCGCCCGGCAGGTATCCCTGCACGTTGCTCCAGCCGATCCGGATGAGCTGGGTCATCGCCTTCCGCAACGAGTCGGGTGCCGGCTCGGGCAGGATTAGCAGCATGGGGGCGTCGAACGGCAGCAGCCATCCCACGTAGCTCGCGAATCCGGAGTTCAGCTCGATGTTGACGGAGCCGGGAATGTGGGCGGCGGCGTACGCGGCCCGATCGCGGGCGTCGACCACCCACCGGCCGGCCCGCAGGGCCTCGGTGACGTCGGCCGGGGTGACCTCGGGTGGCTGCGGCAGCGTGCCGAGCGCGGGTGCCCCCGCCCGGTTGACGGTCGACATGTGGGCGTAGTAGCTCGGGTAGGCCATGAGTTCGCCGGACAGTTCCTCGGCGAAGCCGGCGAAGTCTGTCGCGAGCAGCAGCGGGTTGCGCTGGCGCTCGGTACCGATGAGGGTGGTCGGCGAGGTGGACGGCATCGCCGCCACGCAGAAACTCCCCGCGCCGTGGGTGGGCAGCACCCGCACGTCGTCGGGAAGCGTGGCGAGTCGGGACAGGGTGGCGTACTGGTCCTGGGTCAGGCGGTCGGTGAAGTCCGGGCCGAGCAGGTCGGTGCGCCCGGCGCTGCCCACGAGCAGGCTGCCCCCGCTGAAAACCGTCTGCGGCTCCGTCTTTCCGGGCAGGTGGGCGAGCCAGGCGAGGTGCTCCGGAGTGTGGCCGGGCGTTGCCATGGCGACCAGCCGGAGATCGCCGACGGCGACCTCGTCGCCCTCGTCGACGGGCCGGTGCGGAAACTCGTAGCTGCCTCGGGCGGGTAGCACCAGCTCAGCGCCGGTGGCGGCGCGCACCTCGTGTGCACCGGAGACGTAGTCGTTGTGCACGTGCGTCTCCAGCACCGCACGCACCCGTACGCCGAGCTTCTCGGCCGCAGCGAGGAACCGCCACGCGTCCCGCTGGGGATCGACCAGGACCGCCTCGTCGCCCGAGCGCAGCAGATAGCTGTTGTCCCCGAGCCCGGGCGTGGTGAAGACCTCGAAGTCCATGACACACCGCCTCACGTTTTTGGCCAGCAATCAATTGACTAATTGAAGACCCAAGAACTAGCGTCTGTCCATGGCGCTTGGCCCCGGACCGATGCTCGAAGAGACCGCGGCCCGGTTCGCCCTCCTCGGCGACCCGACGCGGCTGCACCTGTTGAGCCTTCTGTGCGAGCGCGGCGAAACATCCGTCGGCGAGCTGGCGGAGGCCGCCGGGATCTCGGTCGCCAACGCGTCCCAACACCTACGGAAACTGACCCTCGGCGGGGTCCTCGGCCGACGCAAGGTCGGCAACCAGGTCTTCTACCGAGTCGTCGAGAAGACGATCGAGCGGCTCTGCGAGATCGTCTGCGCCAGCGTGCAGCACCGGGCACGCCTACTGGAAACCACGACCACCGACTCCTAGCCGGGAGGGCGCAATGCCGCACGAGCCCGCGCCGCCAATCATCGCCCGCTCGATCGGAACGGGGCCACCCAGCCCCGCGTGGGCGAAGGTCATCGACCAGACTAAATGCGTGGGCTGTCATGCCTGCACCACGGCATGCAAGTCGGAGAACGACGTGCCGCTCTCGGTGACCCGCACGTTCGTCAAGAACGTCGACGTCGGTGCATTCCCGCAGGCCCGGCGGGCGTTCCAGGTCACCCGCTGCAACCAATGCGCCGACGCACCCTGCGTGGCCGCCTGCCCCACCAGCGCGATGTACGTCCGCGACGACGGCATCGTCGACTTCGACAAGAACGCCTGCATCGGCTGCAAGGCATGCATGGCGGCCTGTCCGTACGACGCGATCTTCATCAACCCTGAGGACAACTGCGCGGAGAAGTGCAACTTCTGCGCACACCGCCTCGAAGTGGGCCTGGAGCCGGCCTGCGTGGTCGTCTGCCCCACCCAAGCGATCATGGTCGGCGACCTGAACGACCCCGACTCCGCCGTGGCGCAGATCGTCAACCGCGAACCGGTGTCGGTCCGCCGGCCCGAAAAGGGCACCAGGCCGAAGCTGTTCTACAAGGGAGCCACGCAGGCCACGCTGGATCCGCTCGCCGCCGCCCGACCGGAGGGGGACACCTACGCCTGGGCCGAGCAACCGACGGGTCCGCACATCGTGCAGGGACCGACCACGGCCCAGTCCAGCAGCGCCGCCGCCATCATCTCGTACGACGTCGCGCACCGCGCGCCCTGGGACTGGCGGGTCAGCGCCTACACCTGGACGAAGAGCATCGGCGCCGGGGCCTATCTGGTCCCCCTGCTCCTGGTGCTGCTGGGCAGGCTCGACGCCGCCAGCCCGCTCTGGGTCTGGATCGCCCCGGTCGTCGCCGCCACGTTCCTGGCCCTGACCGCGGCCCTACTGATCTGGGACCTCGAACACCCGGAACGGTTCTATCTGATCCTGACCCGGCCACAGTGGCGCTCCTGGCTGGCCCGCGGCGGGATCATCCTGGGCGGCTTCGCCGCCGTACTGGGGCTGCACCTGCTCGCCGCGATCATCGACGCCCCCGCGTTGCGGACCGGCGCGGCCGTCGCGGGACTGCCGCTGGCCCTGCTCACCGCGGTCTACACCGCGTACCTGTTCGCTCAGGCCAAGGCACGCGACCTGTGGCAGAGCCCGCTGCTCCCACCACACCTGGCGGTGCAGGCGGTCCTCGCCGGCGCGGCGGTGCTGCTCCCGATCGAGGCATGGCGGACCGATGGAGTGACCGACGCGCTGGGCTGGGTGCTCGGCGGCGCCGCCCTGGCCCACCTGCTGTTCGTGCTCGGCGAGGTCACCCTGCCGCATGTCACCGCCCACGCGAAGCTCGCCACGTACGCGATGACCGGCGGCCGGTACCGCTGGCCCTACCGGGCGGGCCTGGCCCTGGTGGCCCTCGCCCTGATGGCCGCCGGCGGAGTCGTGTCGGTCGGCCTCGGCGGTGGGCTGGTCGCCGCGGCCGCGGTGGTCGCGCTCGCCGGCCTGGCCCTGCACGAACACGCCTACGTCCAGGCCGGCCAATCGGTCCCCCTCGCCTAGGAGACACCGCAATGACACGAGTTGACGAGATCGCCGGCCAGGTCAGCGCTGCCCGGGCCGAGGCCGATGCCCGCGGCGAGACCTTCTACCCAGGGCCGAGCCGGGTTCATCTGGCCGCGTTCCCGCCCAAGGAGCGCTGGGACGACTGGGTGGAGCTGGAGTCCCGGGACTGGCCGAAGCGGACCGAGCGGCACTACCTGCTGGTGCCGACCACTTGCTTCAACTGCGAGTCCGCCTGCGGCCTGCTGGCGTACGTGGACCGGGACACCGGCCAGGTCCGCAAGTTCGAGGGCAACCCGGAGCATCCCGGATCGCGTGGGCGCAACTGCGCCAAGGGCCCGGCCACCATCAACCAGGTCACCGACCCCGACCGGATCCTGCAACCGCTCAAGCGGGTCGGCGCGCGCGGTGAGGGACGGTGGGAGCCGGTCAGCTGGGACGTTGCGCTCGGCGACATAGCCTCCCGGATCCGCACCGCCGTCGTCCAGGACCGGCGCAACGAGATCATGTACCACGTCGGACGGCCCGGCGAGGACGGCTTCACCGAGCGGGTGCTGGCCAGCTGGGGCGTGGACGGGCACAACTCGCACACCAATGTCTGCTCCAGCGGCGCCCGGGCCGGCTACCACTTCTGGACCGGCATCGACCGGCCCAGCCCCGACCACGCCAACGCCGACGTCATCCTGCTGATCAGCTCCCACCTGGAGGCGGGGCACTACTTCAACCCGCACGCGCAGCGGGTGATGGAGGCGAAGCAACGTGGCGCCAAGCTGATCGTCTTCGACACCCGGCTGTCCAACACGGCCACCCACGCGGACCACTGGCTCTCCCCATTTCCCGGATCGGAGCCGGCCATCCTGCTGGCCGTCGCGTCGTACCTGCTGCGCAACGGGCTGCATGACCGGGATTTCATGCGCCGCTGGTGGAACTGGGCCGAGTACCTGGCCGCCGAGCACCCCGAGCGGGCCCCCGTGTTCGAGGAGTTCGAAGAGGTGCTGGGCGAGCTCTACGCGCCGTACACGTTCGAGTTCGCCGCCGCCGAGTCCGGCATCGACGCGGCAACCATCCAGCGAGTGGCCGAGCTGGTCGGCGACGCCGGCACCCGGCTGTCCACCCACACATGGCGTTCGGCCAGCGCCGGCAACCTGCACGGGTGGCAGGTCTCCCGCACCCTGTTCCTGCTCAACGCGATGCTCGGCGCGGTCGCCACTCCGGGCGGCACCCACCCGAACGCGTGGAACAAGTTCGTGCCGCGGCCCATCCACACCCCGCCGCACCCCGGCACCTGGAACGAGCTGACCTGGCCGCTGGAGTACCCTCTCGCCCTCAACGAGCTCTCCTTCCTCCTCCCGCACTTCCTGAAGGAAGGCCGAGGCAAACTCGACGTCTACTTCACCCGCGTCTACAACCCGGTCTGGACCAATCCGGACGGGCTGAGCTGGATGGAGGTTCTCACCGACGAGACCATGGTCGGACTGCACGTCGCGCTCACGCCGACCTGGAGCGAAACCGCCTTTCTCGCCGACTACGTGCTGCCGATGGGGCTCGGCCCCGAACGGCACGACCTCCACTCCTACGAGCAGTACGACGGGCAGTGGATCGGCTTCCGCCAACCGGTGCTGCGCGCCGCGCGGGAGCGGCTGGGCGAGCAGATCACCGACACCCGCGAGGTCAACCCCGGGCAGGTGTGGGAGGAGAACGAGTTCTGGATCGAGCTCTCCTGGCGCATCGACCCCGACGGCAGCCTCGGCATCCGGCAGTACCACGAGTCGAAGGAGCAGCCGGGTACGAAGCTGTCGGTCGACGAGTACTACGGCTGGATCTTCGAGAACTCGGTGCCCGGCCTGCCCGAGAAGGCCGCCGCCGAAGGGCTGACCCCGCTGGCGTACATGCGCCGGTACGGCGCGTTCGAGGTGCGCAAGGGAGTCGGGCCGATCTACGAGGAGCCCGTCCCCGACGACCAGCTTGTCGACGTTGGCGAGGACCACTTCGGCCGGGTCTACACCCGCGCTCCGGCGCCGGCCTCCCCCAACATCGTGCCGATGGCCGCCCCGGAACCCGACGACCAGGGCCGCCGGCCGGTCGGTGTCCGCGTCGACGGCGCGGTCCGCCGGGGCTTCCCCACCCCCAGCGGCAGGTTGGAGTTCTACTCCCGCACCCTGGCCGACTGGGGTTGGCGGGACCAGGCCGTCCCCGGGTACGAGCGCAGTCACGTGCACCCCGAGGCAATGGATCCGGATCAGCTCGTGCTGATCTCCACGTTCCGCCTCCCGACACAGATCCACACCCGCGGCGGCAACGCCAAGTGGCTCGACGAGCTCGCGCACACCAACCCACTCTGGATCCACCCGCGCGATGCCGCCCGGATCGACGTCGGCAACGGAGAACTGGTGACGGTCGAGACGGAGATCGGCTCCTACGTCGTGAAGGCCTGGGTCACCGAGGGCATCCGGCCCGGGGTCGTGGCCTGCAGCCACCACATGGGCCGGTGGAAGCTCGCCGCGCAGGGTGAGAACAGCCAGCGGCAGATGATGGCGACCGTCGACTTGGCCCGGGACGACGGCCGGTGGCGGATGACCCGGCTGGCCGGGGTCTCGCCGTACCGGTCCAGCGATCCGGATACCGCCCGGATCTGGTGGAGCGACGTCGGCGTGCACCAGAATCTCACCTTCCCGGTGCACCCGGACCCGATCTCCGGGCAGCACTGCTGGCATCAGGCGGTACGGGTGCGCAAGGCCGCGCCCGCCGAGGCGTACGGGGACATCGTCGTGGACACGGCCAAGGCCCACGAGGTCTACCGACGGTGGCTGGAGCTGGCCCGGCCGGCCCACCGGCACTCGCCGGACGGCACCCGTCGGCCGTACTGGCTGATGCGGCCGCTGAAGCCGGCCAAGCCCATCTTCAGCCTGCCCGCGGAGGATGGCTCCCCGGTCCGAGAGGGGGAGGCGCTCCGATGACCACGCTGCCGCTGGCCGGGTCCGCGCCCGGTCACACCCGGAACCGCGCGGAGCTGTTCCGAGCGCTGGGGGCGCTGGCCGAGGCGCCCGGCGAAGCTCAGCTGCGCCTGGCCGACCTGCTCGGTCTGCCCCGGCCGAGCGGCGAGCAGTGGACCGAAGCATTCGTGGTGCAGTTGGTTCCGCACGCCTCCGTCTACCTCGGCGCAGAGGGCATGCTCGGCGGTGAGGCCGCCGACCGGGTAGCGGGCTTCTGGCGGGCGCTGCGGCTGCCGGTACCGTCCGACGCCGACCACCTGGCCGCGCTGCTCGGGCTCTACGCGGCGCTGGCCGACGCGGAGTGCGACGAGCCGGCCGGTCCGCGGCGGACGATGCGCCGCCAAGCCCGGATCGCGCTGTTCCACGAACACCTCGCGAGCTGGCTCCCGGCGTATGCGCGTGCGATGTCGGACAGCGGCCCGGCACCGTACGCGCAGTGGGCGCGGTTGCTGCACGACGCCCTGCTGGCGGAGGCCGCCGAGGTCGGTCTGCCCGACCGCCCACCGGCCCACCTGCGTGACGTCGCGCAACTCAGCGAGGGCGGCGACCTCGACGGCCTGCTGACGGGTCTGCTCACGCCGGCCCGCAGCGGCGTCATCATCACCCGCGCCCATCTGGCGACGGTGGCCCGCGGCACCGGCCTGGGCCTGCGGCTGGGCGACCGGCGACGGGTGCTGCGGGCACTGCTCGAGCAGGACCCCGCGGTGACGCTGGCGGCCCTGGCCGAGCAGGCGCGCGAATGGCGGGCGCGGCACCGTGCCGACGAGCCGGTCGTCGGACCGGCAGCCCGGGACTGGGCGGACCGTGCGGCGGTTACGGCGGATCTGCTGACGGCTGCCCGGCGAGAGGCAGACGTGATCGCGGAAGAGCTCAGTCACGACAATCGCCGGTAGGGGCAGGAGATGGGGGAATGAGATGACCTCGGAACTTCACACACAGGTGTCGGCAGACACTGCGGGCATGAAAACTGGGCTGACCGAGGAGGAGGTCCGCAGCATCGTCCGCGACGAGATCAAGCGGGCATGGGCGAAGGACCCGGCTTCCCGCCGTGCCGCCCTGGTCGCCTCCAAGGGAACGCTCGACTGGGCGTACCCGCCGCTCATCCTGAGCACCGCGGCGGCCGCCGCCGGCCTGCAGACGTCGGTGTTCTTCACCTTCTACGGCCTGAACATCATTCACAAGGACGCCGAGCGCAAGCTCCTGGTCGACCCGGTGGGCAACCCCGCCATGCCGATGCCGGTGCCAATGCCTGATGTGCTGACCGCGATGCCGGGCATGAAGGCGCTCTCGACCAGGATGATGAAGTCGAAGTTCGCGAAGAACAACGTGGCGAGCGTCCGGACCCTGCTCGACGAGGCACGCGAACTCGGGGTACGGCTCATCGGCTGCCAGATGACCATCGACGTGTTCGGGTACACCCACGACGACTTCGTGGAGGGTGTGGAATTCGCCGGCGCGGCCGCGTTCATGTCCGAGGCCCGCAAGTCCCACGTGACCATGTTCATCTAGGAGGAGACGCATGACCACCGACATCCACGTCGACGAGGTCGTCGACGCCCGTGACCTGATGTGTCCGATGCCCGTGCTCGCCGCCACTAAGGCGATGCGGCGGCTGGACCCGACCCAGGTGATCAAGGTGCTGGCCACGGACAAGGGTGCGTTGTCCGACATTCCGGCCTGGGCTGAGGACAATGGCTACGAGCTGCTCTCCAGTGGCATCGAGGACGGCATCCTGGTCTTCTTCATTCGCAAAACCGAGGAGTCGTGATCAAAGCCGGACAGGTAAACGCCCTGGTGCCGAAGCATTCCACCCGGCTTGGACCCGGGACGAGCCGAGCAGACCCCCGCCCGGCCCGCCAGCGCCTGTGCGAGCCGTCAAGGTCAGACTGACTTGGCGCGACGGGCGGCGGCACGCTCCCCCGCGCCGACGACGAGCCCTTCGGCCTCGGCACCGGGTTGGAGGAGCTGATCACCCGTGGCACCGGGCGAGAGTGGCCACCCACGGCGAAGCCCCCACCCTGCACTACAGCGGCCCGCCGGTCCTGGCCTTTGCAGTGCACTGTCGGCGACGTGCGGCGTAGGCAACTCTGGCCAGCGGCGGTGTTTCCTCCTCGCCCCGCTCTACCTGCTGATCCTCCGCCTGCCGATCAAACGGGCGCTCGCGACCTCGCTGGCGGTCTCCGCCGCCCTGGCGTTGCCCGGCACTGTCACCCACTGGGCACTGGGTCGCGTCGACTGGCGGGTTGTCGCGACGTACACCGTGCTGGCTGTACCCGCCGCCTACCTCGGCGCTCGCCTGGCCATCCGCTCCAACCCGGCTGGCTCACCCGCATGTACGGGGTTGCCCCCGCCCGGCTCGCCTCGGGGCTTCTTCTCTTCGGCCGCTGATGATTCCTACCACATGCCGCCAGCAGCCAACGACTACGCGAGGATCACCTTGAGTGACCGGAGCCGTAACGGCAGGGCACAAGGTCCTGTTGTCGGAGCCAGGTGGATCTACCACTCGTGCCGGGCGCCGGTGTTGGCTGAACGAGCACCACATCGAGGGGAGCGATCCGATGGGCCAGCTACACGTGCAGGCCGTGGGCGGGGACGCCGGGACGGTGGACGTCCGCTTCGTGGCTGGAGAATCCTATGAGTTCGCGGTACGGGGACACCAGATGCTGGTGGATCAGCCCTCCGAGACGGGGGGTGACGACCAGGCGCCCACGCCCACGGAACTGTTCGTCGCGTCGCTGGCCACCTGCGTTGCCTTCTACGCCGGCCGGTACCTGACCCGGCACGGCTTGAGCCGCGACGGTCTGGGCGTCTCTGTCAGCTACCGGATGGCCGCTGATCGCCCGGCCAGGGTGGGCGAGGTCCGGCTCTCCCTTCGGGTGCCCGAGGGTCTTCCGGAGGCGCGCAGGCCCGCATTGGTGGCCGTGGCCTCGCACTGCACCGTGCACAACACCCTGACCTCGCCGCCGACGGTCACCATCGACCTGCTCTGACAGCGAAGCGCGTCGCAGGGAAAGGAGGGTACGACGTGGGCGCAACCGGCGATGCGACGGCGGCCAGCCGCAATGACGACCTGCTGGCGCGGATCCGCGACGGCATCATCGGTGAGGGCGAGGTGCTGGACTGCCCCTACGGCCCGCGGCGGATCACCTACGCCGACTACACCGCCTCCGGCCGGTCTCTCGATTTCATCGAGGACGCGATCCGGGAGTGGGTGCTGCCCCGCTACGCCAACACCCAC
>JBARAE010000629.1:0-2076 GCA_049791715.1 Micromonospora sp. | reverse complement strand
GCGCTCGAGCGCGCCGCGTGCCGGCCGAGCCGTGGTCAGCCCTCGGCGGGCGGGGGCACCACGATGGACCGCTTGAGGATCTTGCCGGTCGGCCCCTTGGGCAGGGCCGGAACGATCCACACCTGGCGCGGGTACTTGTACGCCGCGATCTGCCCCTTGACGTGCTCGCGCAGCTCGTCCGGCGTGGCCGAGGTACCCGGCCGTAGCGCGACCACCGCGACGACCTCCTCGCCCAGCGTCGGGTGCGGGGTGCCGAGCACCGCCGCCTCGGCGACGGCCGGGTGCTCGTAGAGGATCTCCTCGACCTCGCGCGGGTAGACGTTGAAGCCGCCCCGGATCACCAGGTCCTTCGTCCGGTCCACGATCCGGTAGAAGCCCTCCTCGTCCCGGGTGCCGAGGTCGCCGGTACGGAACCAGCCGTCGATGATCGCCTCCGCCGTGGCGTCGGGGCGGCGCCAGTACCCCTTCATGACGTTGTGCCCGCGGATGACGATCTCGCCGACCTCGGCGGCCGGGGCCGGCTTGCCCTCCACCGTCCACACGTCCATCTCGACGCCCTCGATGGGCGTGCCGATGGTGCCTGCCTTGCGCGGCCGGTCCGGGTGGTTGAACGACGCCACCGGCGAGGTCTCCGAGAGCCCGTAGCCCTCCAGGATGATGCAGCCGAACTTCTCCTCGAACCGGCGCAGCAGCTCGACCGGGAGCGCGGCTCCGCCGGAGACGCAGGTCCGCAGCGCCGACAGGTCCGGCTCGTCCGCCCCGGCCGCCTGCAACAGCGCCGCGTACATGGTCGGTACGCCGGCAAAGAGGGTGACCCGCTCGCGGACCAGGATGGCCAGGGCCTGGGCCGCGTCGAAGCGGGGGAGCAGGGTGAGGCAGGCGCCCGCGGCCACCGCGCAGTTCATCGCGATGGTCTGCCCGAAGGAGTGGAACAGCGGCAGCGCGCCGAACACCACGTCCTCCGGCCCGAGGCGCAGCAGCGTCGCGATGCTCACCTCGACGTTGCGCCGCAGGTTGTCGTGGGTCAGCTCGGCGCCCTTCGGCTGCCCGGTGGTGCCCGAGGTGTACAGGATGACGGCGGTGTCGTCACCGTCGCGCTCCACCACCTCCCGCATCGGCTCGTACGCGGCCAGCGCCTCGTCGAACCGGCCCGGCTCCACCGCCATGCTGACGTCGTCGCGCCGGTCGACCGCCGCCTGCTCGGTGGTGTGCCAGGCGAAGATGCCCCTGGCCTGCGAGTCGTCCAGGTAGTAGTCGACCTCCCGCGGCCTGAGCAGCGGATTCATCGGTACGACCACACCGCCGGCCCGCAGGATGCCGTAGTACAGCACGGCGAACTCCGGCACGTTCGGAAGCATCAGTCCCACCCGGTCGCCCGGCTGGACGCCGTGGGCGTGCAGGTAGCCGGCGAACCGCGCCGACGTGTCGTCCAGCTCCGCGTAGGTGATCACCCGGTCGCCGAGCCGCAGCGCGGGCCGCTCCGGGTTCCGGGCCGCCGTCGCGACCAGGATCGAGGCGAGGTTGTTCATCGTCTTCTCCCTTCCCGGACGCGGGTTCACTCGGCGGTGAGGTGCCGCGCGATGACCGCCGCCGGACCGTCGGTCATCAGAATCGTGTAGTGGTTGGCGTCGACCAGCTCGGTGACGACGTGCGGAGCCCGTTCCCGCCAGTGCGCCACCAGCGGCGCCGGCAGCATCCCGGGCTCCTGGCCGAACATGCCGCGCGGGGCGTGCAGCAGCACCGTGGGAACGGTCACCTTGACCAGGTCCTCGCCGAAGGACGCGGCGTTGACCAGCAGGTCCCGGCCGTCCTCGGCGACCGCCGCGCCGTTGACCCGGGACCGGATCGCACCCGGCTCCCCGGTCGCGTCGTACCGGACGTAGGCGGCCATGTCGTCGGACCAGTCCGCGGCCAGTGCCGGGTGCGCCCGGAAGAAGTCCACGTAGGCCTCCTCCGAGGGGAACGTGTCCTTCAGCCGGGCGAGGGCCGGGCCGAGGGTCGCGGCGAGCACCGCGTCCGGGTCGGCGTCCGCCGGCACCGGCAGGGGCAGGCCGCCGTCGACGAGGACCAGGCGGC
>JBARAE010000628.1:0-3767 GCA_049791715.1 Micromonospora sp. | reverse complement strand
CGGAGGTGGTCTCGCCAGGGTGCCGGGGCGGCGGGACGGTGCCGTCGGCGATCATCTGGGCCAGGTCGTCGGCGGTGGTCAGGTAGTTCAACTCGAGCTGGCTGGGCGTGCGCGCGGTGGAGAGGTTGGTGTCCCGACCGACCACCGCGATGACCTCGCCGTTCTCTCCGTCGGCGGTGCGCAGCCGCACCGGGATCGCCTCGTGCCGGGCGGGCACGTCGCCGTACCACACGGGGTCGCCCTCCCGCCAGATCCGGCCCTGCCGGTGGGCGACCTCCAGATGCGCCACCTCCGGGCCGCCGACGATCCGGCCGACCTGGTCGTCCAGGTACGCGGTGGGAGCGGTCGTCGGGCGGACCTGGGCCACGCAGAGGAACGTCCCATCGCCGTCCACCGGTACCCACAGCAGCAGATCCGCGAAGGAGAGGTCGGACAGCAACTGCCAGTCCCCCGCGATCCGGTGCAGGTGGTCGATGTCGGCGGGGCGGAGCTGGGTGTGCTCCTCGGCGAGGTCGCGCAGCGTGGACACGCTGAACAGAGTGCCACGCCGCGAGTCACATCGTCGTGGTGACCTTCTTCAGCCCCCGGGGAGCGTCCGGGTCCTCGCCCCGGGCCAGCGCCAGCGCCAGCGCCAGCCGCTGCAACGGCAGGATGTCCAGCAGCGGGGCGTACCGCTCGTCGACCTCCGGGACGGCCATCCGGGCGCTCGCCTCGACGTCGGCCGAGCCGACCACCACCACGTCCGCGCGGCGCTCACCGAGCCGGGGCAGCACCTCCCGCATGGACTCGCCGCCGGGGCCGGAGCCGACCACGGCGAGCACCGGCACGTCGGGGTCGGTCATCGCGAGCGGGCCGTGCAGCAGGTCGGCGCCGGAGAACGCCAGCGCCGGCAGGTACGAGGTCTCCATCAGTTTCAGGGCCGCCTCCCGGGCGGTCGGGTACGCGTACCCCCGGCCGGTGGTGACCAGTTGGGCGGCGAACCGGTAGCGGGGCGCGAGCTGGGCCGGGGTGGGGTCGGCCAGGGTGCGCTCGGCCAGCTCGGGCAGCGCGGCGAGGGCGGCCCGCTCCTCGGCCGGGAGCACCCCGTCGCCGGCCCGGACGCCCTCGACCAGCATCAGCAGCGCGAGCAGCTCGCTGGTGTACGTCTTGGTGGCGGCGACCGCCCGCTCGTGCCCGGCGGCGATGTCGACCGACAGCTCGGCGGTCCGGGTCAGCGGCGAGTCGGGCGCGTTGGTGACGGCGAGGGTCAGCGCGCCGGAGGCCCGGGCCACCCGGAGCACCTCGGTCAGGTCGGGGGAGCCACCGCTCTGACTGACGCCGACGACCAGGGCGTCGGACAGGTCGGGCCGGGCGCCGTAGACCGTGATCGCGCTCGGGGAGGCGAGGCCGGCCGGCAGGCCGAGCCGGATCTCGGTGAGGTACGCGGCGTAGAGGGCCGCGTGGTCGGACGTGCCGCGGGCGGTGAAGACCACGTGCCGGGGCCGACGTTCGGCGATCACCGCCGCCACCCGGGCGATCGCCGCCGCGTGCTCGGCGGAGAGCAGGCGGTCGTAGCCGGCCGGCTGCTCGTCGATGTCGGCCGCCATGCCGGCCCCTGGACGCGTCACGAAAGGCTCCCCTCTGCGCGCTTCCCGCGCGATCGGTGCTCAGTCTTGCATCTTTCGACGGCATCTATCAATGGAACGAGCAGTAATGCGCAGTGGATCACCAGATCGGCCGAAGATCCCCTAGGCTTGCCCGGCTGGCGAACCGACGCACCGAGAGGACGACGTGCCCGAGGGAACCGACGACTCCGCGCTGTCCACGGAGGAGGAGCTGGCCCTGGCTCGGCTGGCGCTGGCCGACGGGGACCTGCAGCACGCGGCCGACCACGTGGCCGCCGCCCTGGTCCAGTCGCCCACCCTGCCCGAGGTGCACGAAACCCTCGCCCGGATCGCCGCGACCAGCGGCGGCGACCTGGACCTCTTCCCCCTCGGCCACCACGCCTTCGTCGGTGCGGTGGTGGCCCGCGCGCACCTGCTCGCCGCCGCGGGGCGGCCGGCCGAGGGACTCGACCTGCTGGCCGCCGCCACCGGCTACGCGCCCGGCGTCGACTGGGCCGGGGTCCCCTGGGTGATCGCCCCCGAGCTGGCCCAACGACTCGACCCCGAGCGGATCGCCCGGATCCTCATGCAGGTCTGCGCGGTCGTGCCGGACCCGGTGCCGCGGCGGGCCCGCGACCCGCTGCGGCCGTACCTCACGCTCGCCCGCAACGCGATCACCGTGCACGCAAGGCACCCACTGCTGCTCGGCGCGGCGTCCGCGCTGGCCCGCCGGATCGGCGAGGTCGCCCTCGCCGTCACCTGGGCCAGTCGGGGGGTACGGGCCGAGCCGTCCAAGCTCGGCGAGGTCTGGCTCGGGTACGCGTACCGCAGCGCCGGCCGTACCCGGGACGCGCTGGCCGCGCTCGGCCGTGCCGTCGGCCACGACCCCGACGACCTCGCCGTCTACGCCGACATCGCCGGCACGCTCGCCGACAACGGGCGGCTGGACGAGGCGCTGGACTGGATCGACCGGGCACTGGCCCGGGACCCCACCTTCGACTGCGCCGTGCACACCGCGCACCGCCTCCGCTTCCAGCGCGACAACGACGTGGCGCACCTGGTGGCACTCGCCGACTTCGTCCGGGACCACCCCGACGACAGCCACGAGCACGGCGACCTGGCCGAGTGCTGCCGCAGCCGGCCCTGGCTGGGCCAGGTGACCCCGGCCGGCGGCCCGATGCTGGACGCCCTGCGGCAGGCGCTCGCGGACGAGGGGACCGCCCGGATGGCCGTACGGCTGGAGGCGCTGGAACCGCCGAGCGCGATGCGTACCGTCGCCGCCGCCGTGCCGGGGCTGGACGTCGAGCTCGCCGAGGCGGCCGAGGTGGCCGACCCGGACCCGCGCGAGCCGCGCCGGGCCAGCACCTGCCAGCTCTGGCGGTACGAGGGCACCACCGCCGCGCCCACTCTGCCGGTCCCCTCGGCGGAGGCGGCGGAACGCCTGCGACAGCTCGCCCATCCGGCCTGGCCCCACCCGCCGGCCGCGTACGACGCCGCGGTGGGGCTGGCCACCGTGGAGCTGGCGGATCTGCTCGGCCTGCTGGTGCACCCGCCGGAGCCGCCGGCGACCGCGCTGGGCCGGGTGCTCTCCGGTCAGGACCCCTCGCTCTGGGTCCGGTGCGTGCAGGTCTGGGCCTGCCTCGGCCTGCTGCACCACCGCACCGACGAGCCGTGGACGGAGTCCACCCGGCGCCGGGTGCTGGTGGAGCTGGTCTGGGGGGTGGAGGACTGGATCACCGAGGCGGCGCTGTTCGCCCTGGTCACCGCCGCCTGGGTCGATCCGGCGGTACGCGACGACGTGGCCCGGGTGGTGGCCGAACGCCTCGCCGACGTGGTGGCCGTGGCCCGTGAGCGCCGGGTGCCGATCGCCACCTCCCTGGCTCATCTGGCGCTGGCCACCCCCGCCCTCGACCCGGCCACGGCGGCCCTGGCCCGGGACCTGATCTCGGGCCCGCCGGCGGCCGCCCGGGTCGGATCGCTGCGCCGCCTCTGGCACCGCCTCGCCACCCTCCTCCACCGGGACTGACCCGCCCTTCATCCCCCTCAAGATCCGCACGCTTTCGGAGAAAGCGGCCCTATCCGGCGCACCTAGGGCACTTTTTCCGTGAATGTGCGCGCATCTTTGGGGGCGCGGCCCACGGAGGGGGCGGGAACGCGGAGCGGCCGCGCCGTACCCGGGAAGGG
>JBARAE010000627.1:0-6350 GCA_049791715.1 Micromonospora sp. | reverse complement strand
CGTCTGCACCGGCTTCTTCTTGGCGGCCATGATGCCCTTGAAGGAGGGGTAGCGCGGCTCGTTGATGGTGTCCCAGACGGAGACCACCGCCGGGGTGGAGGCGGTGACCACCTCGTAGCCCTCCTCGGTCTGCCGCTCGACGGTCAGCGTGGAGCCCTCGACCGTGAGCTTGCGCGCGCCGGTCAGCGCGGCGACACCCAGCCGCTCGGCGATCATGTGCGGCATGACCTGGACCCGACCGTCGGTCGACTCGGCGCCGCAGATCACCAGGTCCGCGTTGAGCTGGCCGAGCGCGGCCGCGAGGACCTTCGAGGTGGCGACGGCGCAGGACCCGTGCAGGGCGTCGTCCACCACGTGCACGGCCTTGTCCGGCCCCATGGAGAGCGCCTTGCGGATCGACTCGGTCGCCCGGTCCGGACCCATGGTCAGGACGGTCACCTCGCCGCCGTGCGCCTCCTTGATCTTCAACGCCTCTTCGATGGCGTACTCGTCCATCTCGTTGATGACGTTGTTCGCCGAACCGCGGTCGACGGTGTTGTCGTCAGAACGCAGGTTGCGGTCCGCGCCCGAATCGGGCACCTGCTTGACGAGTACGACGATATTCATCGCGCTTCGACGACCCTCCTGTTTGGTGATGCGATCACTCGCCCGGTCTCGGGCGCAGCCTCCCGCGTGACTTAACGGTCGGTCAACCGCGGGCTGCTGTGCAGTTGCCCACGGCGCAATGTTACCCGCAAGTAGCATTGCCTCCCCGGGGCCTCAGAGTGACACAACTCACGACGTGACGCCGGGGTTGAAGAGGCTCCCGAGTCGGGATGGCGCTGGTCGACCGAGGCGCTCACGCCGGCTCGGCCAGCGCCGTCCTGATCCGGTCGATCACCGCCGCCTCCACCGGCGTCACACCGCCCTGCGCCCGGGCCACCCGGTCCGCCGCGCCCAGCACCACCGACCGGTACACGTCGAGATCCTGGGGAGCCTTCTCCCGCAGGATCTCCAGCGCCCGGTTCAACGCCGGCAGCACCAGCGCCTCGATCTCCAGCGCCGAGTCCCGGGGCAGCATCGGCAGCGGACCGGTGGTCAGCGCCTCCTTCACCACCCCGCTGGCGTCGCCCAGCGCCCCGGACGCGGCGAAGCTCTCCCGAACCATCGCCAGCATCCCCGGCTGCGCGTTCGACACCAGGAAGACGGCGCCGAACGCCCCCGTCTTGAGGGTGAGTTGCTCCTCGGCCGTCAACCGCTGCTCCATGATCACGGAGTGTAGACGTACGGGGTGGTGGTGGTGACCGCTACGAGCCCGAGCCGCTCCAGGATCGGCCGGCTGTCCGGCGAACAGTCCACCTGGAGCAGGGTCTTTCCGCGCTGCTCCGCCAGGCGCGCCCGGTACGCGACCAGCGCCCGGTAGATGCCCTTGCGTCGCCACTCCGGCAGGGTCGAGCCGCCCCAGAGGGTGGCGAACCCCGTGTTGGCGATATAGCGGACCCAGCCGGCGCTGAGCACCGTGTCGCCCGCCTCGGCCACCACCACCGTGATCGACTGCGGGTCCGCCTCGATCTCCTTGGCCAGCCCAGTCACCAGGTGGCTGCGGTCGTCGTGCCAGACCTCCTCCTCCATCGCGGCGATCCGCTCCAGGTCCTCCCGGGCGGTCACCTCCCGCAGGCGTACCCCGTCGGGCAGGACGGGCACGGCGCCGGCCAGCGCCGCGACCGGACCCACCACGACGGTCTCCTGGTCCTCCGGGACGAACCCGGCCGCGCGCAGCCGGTCCGCCAGGTCGGCCGGCTGGTCGTGGCCGTTCAGCTTCCACTCCACCCCCTCGCCGCGCTGCCGGAAGAACTCCACCTGCCGGGCGATCAGCGCATCCAGCTCCGCCCCGGCCAGGCCGTCCAGCGTGCGGTACGTGATGAAGCCGCGCTGGTCCAGCCCGAGGATGCGGACCAGCGGGCCGTCCCGTTCCACGGTCACCCCCGCCGGCAGCGGCTCCGGGATCTCCGGGCGGATCTGAGTGTCGTAGGCCTCGCGCAACGTGCGGGCATCAAGATCGGTCATCCTCCCAGGCTATGCACCCGGCAAAGGGGATAATCGACGGCGTGTGGGAGGCGATCAGGCGCTGGTTCGACCCGCGAGAGCTGCGATCGGTGGGGCAGAGCCCGGACTACCGGTTCTCGCTGGCCAACGAGCGGACGTTCCTGGCCTGGCTGCGTACCGGCCTGGCCCTGATCGCCGGAGGACTCGCCGCGGCGCAGTTCCTGCCGCGGCTGCCGCTGGCTCACCTGCGTGAGGTGATCGCCGTCGCGCTGCTGCTGCTCGGCGCCACCGTCGCCATCCGCGCGGTGGACCACTGGGCGCGTACCGAGCGGGCCATCCGGCTCGGGGAGGAGCTGCCGGCGTCCCGCTTCCCGGCCGTACTGGCCATCGCCGTCGCCATCGGTGCGCTGCTGCTGATGATCGCGGTGCTGGTCCGGGGGGTCGGGTGACCCGCGATCCGGGGCTTCCGACGGAACGCACCCACCTGGCCTGGCGGCGCACCCTGCTGGCGCTCACCGGGGTCACCGTGCTGCTGGTCCGGTTGGCCTCCGCCGGCAACCTGGTCGCCGGAGTGCTGGGCGGCGTGGCGGTGGTGGCGTGGCTCGCCATGCTCGCGCTGAACTGGCGCCGGGCCACCGGCACCGGACCGCGCCGCCGTGAGCATCTGGCGCTACCGCTGACCGCGGTGGCCGCCGCCGGTCTGGCGCTGCTCGGGGTGCTGCTGGTGGTTGCGGGGCTACGCTGAACGTCCCCGATGGTCCATCATGTCCCGCATGGTTCGCCTGTACGGGCTTCTCTTTCTGGCCGAGGTCTTCCTCGCCGTCTGCGCACTGATCAGCTGCCTCTCCGCCGAGGAGGGTGAGATCCGGGCACTGCCCCGGATCGCCTGGGTGCTGATCATCCTGTTCTTCCCGCTGATCGGGTCCATCGCCTGGTTCGCCGCCGGGCGGGAGACCGGCCCGCGCCGGTCGCGCACCGCGTGGCCGATGGGGAACGGCTTCTCCGAACAGGACCGCCGGCAGCGGCAGGTCGCGCCGGACGACGACCCGGCGTTCCTGCAGTCCCTCGCCGAGCGTTCCCGCCGACAGGACCAGGAGCTCCTGAGCCGCTGGGAGGAGGACCTGCGCCGCCGCGAGGAGGACCTGCGCCGCCGGGAGAGCGGGTCGGCTCGCGAGCAGGACCGGCCCGAGGTCTGACCGGCAGCCCGGCCCACCGCCCCGCCCCGGGGCTGCGAGGGGCCGGGGAGGGGCGACGGGACGGCAGAATCGACGGCGTGCGGATCAACCTGCTCGGGCCGCTGGAGGTCCACGCCGACACCGGTACACCGGTCGAGGTCGGTGGTGCCCGGCTGCGTCGACTGCTGATCCTGCTCGCGCTTGACGCCGGCCGACCCGTTCCGGTGCGACGCCTGGTGGACGGTGTCTGGGAGGGCGGGGCGCCGACGGGCGAGGCGAACGCCCTGCAGGCGCTGGTGTCCCGGCTCCGCCGGGCCGTACCGGGGCTGCCGGTCGAGACGCAGGCCGGCGGGTACCGGCTCACCGTCGGCCGGGACGTGGTCGACGCGCACCGCTTCGAGCGCAGCGTCACCACCGGTCGGGCGCTGCTCGGCGACGACCCGGACCGGGCGTACGAGCGGCTGACCGAGGCGCTCGCGCTGTGGCGGGGGCCGGCGCTGGCCGACGTCACCGACGCCGACTTCGCCCGGGCCCCCATCGCCCGCTGGGAGGAGCTGCGGCTCGCCGCCACCGAGGAGCTGACCGAGCTGCGGCTGGCCCGAGAGGACCCCGCCGGTCTGGTGGCCGGGCTACGGGAGCTGGTCGCCGCCCACCCGCTGCGGGAACGCCTCGCCGGGCAGCTCATCCGGACGCTGCACCAGGCCGGCCGCTCCGCCGAGGCGCTCGCCGAGTACGACCGGTTCCGCACCACGCTCGCCGAGACGCTCGGCACCAACCCCGGTCCGGAGCTGACCGCGCTGCACCTCGCGCTGCTGCGCGGCGACCAGCCAGGCCCCGTCGCCCCGACGGCGGTACGGCCGGGCCCCGACCCGCGCACTTCCCGGACCGCGCGGACGAACCTGCCCGCCGGGCTGACCAGCTTCGTCGGCCGGGAGGAGGCGCTGGACCGGGTCGGCGAGCTCCTCACCCGCTCCCGACTGGTCACCCTGACCGGGCCCGGTGGGGCAGGTAAGACCCGGCTGGCGGTGGAATCCGGCCGGGCGGCAACGGACCGCTTCCCGGACGGCGTCTGCCTCGTCGAGCTGGCCCCGGTCACCGACCCCGCCGAGGTGCCGCACACCGTGCTCACCGCCCTCGGTCTCCGCGAGCGCGCGCTCCTCGTCCGGGGCCGCGTCCCCGCCGGCGAGGCGAGCGACCCGCTGGCCCGGCTGATCGGTGCGCTGGCACAGCGCAACAGCCTCCTCGTGCTGGACAACTGCGAGCACCTGCTCGACGCCGCCGCCGCACTGGTCGATCGCCTGCTGGCGGCCTGTCCCGAGTTGCGGGTGCTGGCCACCAGCCGGGAACCGCTGGCCATCACCGGGGAGACCGTCTGTCCGGTCGGCTCCCTCGCCCTGCCCCCGGCGGACGCCGACCCGTCGGCCGCGCTGGCGTACCCGGCGGTGCGGCTGCTCGCCGACCGGGCCGTCGCGGTCCGCCCCGACTTCACCGTCGACACCGCGACCGTCGCGGCGGTGGTCCGGATCTGCCGGGCGCTCGACGGGATGCCGCTCGCCATCGAACTGGCGGCCGCCCGGCTGCGGGCGATGACCGCCAACCAGGTCGCCGCCCGGTTGGACGACCGGTTCCGGTTGCTCACCGGGGGCAGCCGCACCGCGCTGCCCCGGCACCAGACGCTGCGCGCGGTGGTGGACTGGAGCTGGGAACTGCTCGACCCCGGGGAACGGGCACTGTGGCGGCGGATGTCGGTCTTCGCGGGCGGGGCCACCCTGGAAACCCTCGAGCGGGTCTGCGCCGGCGGCGACCTGGACCGTGCGGACGTTCTCGACCGGGTCGCCGCGCTGGTGGAGAAGTCCCTGGTGCTGGTGGCCGGCGACGACGAGCCGCGGTACCGGATGCTGGAGACCATCCGGGAATACGGCCTGGACCGCCTGGTGGAGGCGGGCGAGGCCGACCAGCTCCGCCGGTCGCACGCCGCCGAGTTCCTCGCCCTGGCCGAACGGGCCGACCCGGAGTTACGCGGCCCGGACCAGCTGCGCTGGCTCGCCCGGCTCGGCGCCGAGCAGGACAACACGCACACCGCCCTACGCTGGGCGATCGGCACGGGTGACGTCGGCACGGCGGTGCGGTTCGGCGCCGCGCTCGGCTGGTACTGGTGGCTGCGCGGGCAACGGGCCGACGGCGCCGACCTGGCCGAGGAGGTGCTCACCCTGGCCGAAAGGGCGGGGTTGCCGCCGAGCGTGCCGCTGGCGACCGCGTACGCGATCGGGTCGATGAACGTGCTCAGCGCCCGGGCCGACCTGTCGCTGAGCCAGCGCTGGCTGGCCCGCGCGACCGAGGTGACCGGTCGGCTCGACCAGCCGTCCGCCTTCCTCCGCCTGGTCGGGCCCATGTCGGCGGTCGCTGACGTACGCCGCCACCAGGACGGCCTGCAGGCGCTGGCCGGGCTCTTCGCGGACGCCGACCCGTGGGTGGCCGCGGTGGCCCGGCTCATGCACGCGCACATGGAACTCAACGCCGGCCGTCCCGCTCCGGCCGCACTGTGCGCCTTCCAGGCCGCCCTCGATCTCTTCGGCTCGGTCGGCGACCGCTGGGGCCTGTCGACCACCCTCTTCTCCCTCGCGGACCTGGTCACCCGGCAGGGCGACCACGAGACCGCCGTGCAGCACCTGTCCCGGGCGGTCGACCAGGTACGCGAGCTCGGTGCCGCCGAGGACCTGCCGCAGATGCGGGCCCGCCTGGCGCACGAGTACTGGCTGCTGGGTAAGCACGAACACGCGCTCGACCTGCTCGCCGAGGCGCAGCGGGAGGCCGAGCGGGTCGGCACCGAGGAGGCGCTGGCCACCGTGGCCGCGGCGTACTGCGAGATCCTGCGGGACAAGGGGGACTGGACGGCCGCCGTCGGCTGGGCCGAACGGGCGCAGCACCTGATCAGCCGCCGCTCGGTGGCACCGCAGTGGCGGGCGATGATCGCCACCGGCCTCGGCCACGTCGCCGTGGGGACGGGCGAGCTTGCCGCTGCCCGCAAGCACCTCGACGTCGCCCTCGATCTGGCCGAGGCGTCGATGGACGCCCCGGTCGTGGCGATCGTGGTGGTGGGCTACGCCGACCTGGCGCTGCGGGCCGGGCGGCCGGCGGACGCCGCCCGGT
>JBARAE010000626.1:0-3285 GCA_049791715.1 Micromonospora sp. | reverse complement strand
GGACGGAGGGGCCCTGCCGCGTCACGTGCCGCAGGCGGTGGCGGGCAGCCCGCGTACCGGCACCGGGGACCGCCCGTCCGGGCGGACCTTGCCGGCGAGTACCCCGGCCAGCGCGGTCATCGACGCCCGGCTGGACGAGTACGTCGCCAGCAGGGTCGGCGACTTCGCGTCCGCCAGCACGTACGGGGTGTCCATCGCCACCGTCACGGCGGCGTCGGCGCGCAGGTCGTCGGCGCCGTCGCCGTACCCGACGAGGTGCACCACGGTGCCGCCGCTGGGCACCACCTTCACCCCGGCCGCGGTGAGCGCCTCGGTCAGCACCGCGCGCGTCCGGTCCCGTCCACCGGAGGAGGTGACGGTGACCGGGCCGCTCACCGGCCCACCACAGCGGCCGCGCAGCACGGTGACCGCAGCGGCGGCGAGGTCGGCCGCCGCCTTCCGGTGTTCGGCCGTGTTCAGCGTGGACATGTCCGGGGCGGGCCGGTCGGCGAGCTTGAACTTCATCGTGAGCACCCGGGTGACCGCCTCGACCAGCCGGGCCCGGGGCAGCGACCCGCCGCGGAGCGCGGCGAGCAAGCCGTCGTACGCCTGGCCGACGTTCGGGGTCATGAGGATGAGGTCGTTGCCGGCGGTGAGCGCGCGTACCGCCGCCTCGCCGGGCGACCAGCGCTTGGCCGGCGGCATGTTCATCCCGTCGGTGACCACCACGCCCTGGAACCCGAGCTGGCCACGAAGCACGTCGGTGAGGAGCTTGCGGGAGAAGGTGGCCGGGACACCCGGGTCGACGGCCTTGACGTCGAGGTGGGCGGACATCACCGCCATCGCGCCGGCGTCGATCCCGGCGCGGAACGGCGGGAAGGCCGTACGCTCCAGCACCGGGCGGGGCTGGGGGATCACCGGAAGATCCTTGTGCGAGTCGGCGGCGCTGAGGCCGTGTCCGGGGAAGTGCTTGACGCTGGCCGCCACGCCGGCCGACTGCAGGCCCTTCACCGCGCCGGCGACCTGGGCGGAGGCGTTGCGCGGGTCGGCCCCGAAGGAACGGGAGCCGATCACCGTGCTCCGGGTGACCAGCACGTCCGCGACCGGAGCGAAGTCCAGGTTGATGCCCATCGCGGCTAGTTCCGTACCGGCGGCCCGCCAGGCGGCCTCGGTCAGCTCGGGCTTCCCGGCGGCGCCGGCGGCCAGCGGGCTGGGCAGGAGGGTGACGCCGTCGGTGATCCGGGTGACCACGCCGTACTCCTGGTCGGTGCCGATCAGGAAGGGGGCCGAACCGGCGGGGAGTTTCCCGGCGGCGTCGCGCAGCCCGGTGGTGAGCTGCCGGACCTGCTGGGGGTTGTCGACGTTGGTGGTGGCCTGGTTGCCGGAGGTGGGGTCGTCGGCGCTGAAACCGACCAGGATCAGCCCGCCCAGCCGGTACTTCGCCACCATCTCGGCGGGGGTGTCGACCCCGGCCAGGGCCCGGTTGCCCGCGGCCGAGCCGGGCGAGACCGTGGTGGCGGAGCTGCCGTAGGCGTAGGGCATCAGCACCTGGCCGACCAGGTCCTCGTCGGAGAGCGTCCCGACCAGGGCGGCGGCGCGGGTGGCCGGGTCGTCGGCGGTCGGGGTGGGGGCCGGGGCGGCCGAGGACGGGCTCCCAGTGGGGGCGGGACGGGGGCGGTCCGGTTCCGTCGAGCATCCGGAGACGAGCAGTGCGGTCAGTGCGGCGAGCGCGACGCCACCACGTCGCGGGGAAATCGACACGCGAGCCATCCCACCAGTTCATCGCTAATCGGGGCAACCCCGACCCTACGCGGGCCGGCGGACCGGGCCGCCGGCGTGAGGCGACCGGGCGCCGGCCGACGCGGGGATCAGCCGACGCGGGTGAGCAGGGTCACCGGGGCGCCGTCGCCGGCGTACCGGTAGGGCTCCAGCTCGGTGTCCCAGGCGGTGCCGAGCGCCTTGTCGAGGGCGTGCGCGAGCGCCTCCGGGGCGCGGGCGGACGCCATGATGCTGCGCAGCCGGTCCTCACCGAGCTGGATGTCCCCGGCGGCGCCGACGGTGGCCCGGAACAGGCCCCGCCCGGGGACGTACATGAACCGCTCGCCGTCGGCGCCCGGGCTGGGCTCCTCGGTCACCTCGAAACGGATCATGGGCCACTGCCGGAGGGCAGCAGCCAGTTCGGCACCCGTCCCCGGGCTGCCGGTCCACCCGCACTCCGCGCGCCGGGCGCCGGGATCGACGGGCTGGGCCGTCCAGTGCAGGTTGACCGGCGCGGCGAGGACGCGCGCGATCGCCCACTCGACGTGCGAGCACACGGCGAGCGGGGTCGAGTGGACGTATACGACGCCACGCGTTGGCACGGTGACCTCCCGGAGAGCGAGGTGCGTCTTCCCCTACGACCTCGTCGCCCGAGTGGCCTCTGGAACACATGATGACTCTGTGACGGGTGGTTCGCCAGCGAATCGGAAAATTCGTCGCCGCGATCGGCGTGGAATACCCGGCCGGCTGACCCGGTTGACCCCCGTGACGGCGCGATGACCAGCCAGGTGTCGTGGTCGTGTACAGTTCTCTGGGCGGTTCTGTGCCGCCGCACATCTTCGCGGGCCGAGGCTCATCCGGGCGTCACCCGCAACAGCCCCCGGACGTTTAAGTCCTCCCGTACGTCTGCAAGGAGTACCTCCGTGGCGAGCAACACCTCTAAGACCGCGCGCGCGTCAGTCCGGGCCGGCCAGGCTGGCCAGGGTGGCGCCCTCAGCGTTCTGGGCGAGTTCAAGTACCTCATCCCGCTGAACGGCGGCAAGCACGCCTACGTGCGCAACCTGACCAACGGCAAGACCGCGCACCTGCGCACCGACTCCGAGGCCTTCATCGAGGAGATCCGGGTGCTGGCCGCCGCCGGCCACGCCGCCAAGATCCGGGCGGAGCTCAACGGCCTCGCCGCCGCCCACCCGGACCACGGCTGGGACAAGACCGAGAAGCGCCTGGTCGAGGCCGGCGTCTTCGAGGGCTGAGTCCCTCCCCGCACCATCACGCACCGCCCGTCGGGACCCCCGGCGGGCGGTGCGTCTTTTCTGCCACCCGCCGGTGTCGCGGTGAGGACGGGACCCCTGCTCTACCGGAGGCGTCAAGAAGGGGCCCTTCCTTACTCCTCCAGCAGGGCGACGGTGCCGGTCGCCAGGTCGTAGAGGGCGCCGACCACCTCCACCTCGCCGGCCGCGACCGGCCCGGCGAGCAGGTCGTCGGCGCGCAGCGCCGCCACCGTGCGCCGCACGTGCCGTCGGACGGCCCGCGAATGCGCCGCAGGGC
>JBARAE010000625.1:0-3834 GCA_049791715.1 Micromonospora sp. | reverse complement strand
CACGTCGGCGGCAGTGCGGCGCAGACCTGGGTGGTCGGGCTGTCGGCCCTCCTGGCGCTGGTCGCGTTGATCGCCCGGCTGCGCGAGCTGGGCTGGGTGGTCGGGTACGTCGACGCCTCCGCCTCTCCCGTCTGGGCGCCGCTGGTACGGCAGAAGACGGTGGTGCTGACCAGCGTCAAACGGGACGGGACGGCGGTGCCGACGCCGGTGAGCATCGCCGTGGTGGGGGAGCGGGCGTACGTGCGCAGCTTCGAGAAGGCGTGGAAGACCCGGCGGATCCGGAACAACCCGCGGGTGACCATCGCGCCGTCCACGGCCCGGGGCCGGGTGACCGGGCCGGCAGTCGAGGCGACGGCGCGACGGCTCACCGGGGCGGAGTACGCGGCCGCCGCCCGGGCGCTGCGGCGCAAGCAGCCGATGCTGCACGGGGTGCTCGTGCCGGTGATGCACCGGCTCGGGCGGGCCAGGACCGGCCGGACGGTGCACTTCGAGCTGACGCCGGCGAAACCCGCCGCAGTTCCCGGAACCGTCGTTGACGCAGCGGACATCGAAGGGGTGGCGAGCTGAGCCGACGCCGCTGCCGACCCGCTCTGGGGCCGCCTCGCGCCTGGTGTCACCGAGAGGACAGCCGGTGGGACCAAAGTCCTGGCAGGTGGTGAGGTGCTCCTCTGCCGGGGTGACCGAGGTGGAGGCAGGCTGACAACGACGGGCTGCCCGGCATCCTCGGGCGGTACCGCCGGCGACAGCGTCGGGAGGCACGATGACCGCACAGCTCACCACCCGGTCACCGCGACGGCCGGCCGGCCCGCCGCCGCCCGTTCACGGGCATCCGCGGCTGCTCGCCGGGGCGCTGGCCGCCACGGCGCTGTCGATCGCCGCAGCCTCACTGCTCGGCCCGCTGGGGCTGGACCTGATGCGCTACCGCACCTCGGACACCACCCTGAACCAGCTGCTGGGCAGCGACGCCGCGGCGCTCGTCGTCGTCGCGCCGCTGGCGCTCGCGGCGGCCCTGCTGGCCCTGCGCAGGCATCCGGTCGCGCCGCTGCTGGCCACCGGCATCGGCGGGTACGCCCTCTACACCTACGCCCAGGTGATCATCGGTCAGGAGTACCTGCGCCTGCCCGGCAACGTCGAACGGTTCTTCCCGCTGCTGCTCGGCGTCTTCCTGCTCGGTGAAGCGCTGGTGGTCCTCGGCTGGCGGGCGACCCCGGCGCACCTCCCACCGCCGTCGGCCCGGCTGGAGCGTACGGCCGGCGTGACGCTGCTGGTCGTGGCGGCCTTCCTCGTCCTCGGGCAGCACCTGCGCCCGATGCTGATCGCCTGGCAGGACCCGTCCCGGCTGACCGAGTACGCCTCCAGTCCGACCCCGTTCTGGCTGGTCAAGCTGATGGACCTCGGCATCGTCGTCCCGGCCGCGGTCGCCACCGGCATCGGCGTCCTCCGGCACGCCCCGTGGGCGCGCCGGCTGATGTACGGGCTGCTCACCGGCTACAGCTGCCTCGCCGTGTCGGTCGCGGCGATGGGGATCGTGATGACCGTCAACGGCGACCCGGACGCGTCGCCCGCGCTCGCGGTCGGGTTCGGGTTCTTCGCGCTGGTCTTCGTGGCGCTGACCACCGCGCTGTACCGGCCGCTGTTCCACCGCCCGCAGCGCCGCTGAGCAGCGGCTCACCTACCCGATCGGCACCTGGACCGCGACGTCGTGCTTCGGGTACCGGGCGTCGATCTCGTCCGCGCCGTACTTGTCGCGGAACATCTCCACCACGTGGTCGACCCGATCGGGCTGGGTGATCGGTGTGACGCTGGTGTTGACGGCCGTCCCGTTCGCCGACACCTCGATCCAGGGCGTGCGCTGGAGGTTCTTGTACCAGTTGCTGTCCGAGCCGGTGATCGGAACCAGGAAAAGGTTCGACTCCTCCTGCACGAACCACACCGGGTGCGTGATCTGCCGCCCGGTCTTCCGCCCGGTTACGGTGATCTCCACCTCGTCGGTGCCCGAAAAGGCGTCTCTGACCGCGTCGCTCACGCTCTTCCTCCCTCAGCCTCCCGAGGTAGCTCCGCCTGCCAGGCTATGGACCTGCGCACCGGTCCGCTGCCAGTTCGGGCAGCTCGCATCAGCCCTCGCCGGCCCGGACCTCTCCGCCCGGCGGTCAGGCCGGTCCCGGTCGTCCGCTCACGCTGCCCCGGCGCGCCGTCTTCGTCCGGGACAGCGCCACGCTCGTGCCTCCCCGGGCGTGAATGACCGATTTGGTGGGTAGGCGAGAAGTGAGCATCCGGGTCCGATGAGGAGGTGGGCCGTGTCCTGGACAGACCGGCGGGGTTATACCCCTCGCCATGCCGAATCATCTTCGCGGGAGGCGGCCCCGGTGACGGAGCGGGACAGGACCGGTGCGGGTTGGGAATCCCGGTGGGCGGAACGCGAGAACAGGCGCCGGCGGCGCGCCTACGAGGACGCCGTCGAGGCCTGGTGCCTGAGCGGGATCCGGCTCCTCCGGCTGCGCGCAGCCGCCGAGGAGCTGCCCGCCGAATCGCCCGCTGACCTGCCGGTGGACCTGCCCGACCACGAGGTCGTCCTCGCCGTGCAGCCGGACGCTGAACTGGTCGACGTCGAGGGCGCCCACGCCGACCTCCCCACACCCGAGCTCGCCGTCATCCCCGTCCAGCGCACGAAGCGGACTCCACGACTGCCCAAGGGCGTGCACGTCACCGACGCGGGAACGGCCGTGATCACCGACCGCCGCGTGATCCTCTTCGGCCGCGAGGGCGATCGCGAGTGGACGTACGCGGAGCTGAGCGGTCTCGCCCACCACCCGGCGGCACCGGTCACCCTGCTGCACTCGCTCGGTGGCCGGCCGGTCGCCGGCCTCCGAGTACCCGTGGAGGCGGCGACCCGTTTCCGGCTGCGGCTGACCATGGCGTACGCGGATTACATCGGTCAGCGCCGCCTCGTCCTCGCCCGGCTGGACGAGGCGCTGGCCGCCAACCGGCGGTCCCGGCCGCCGGCGCCGGTGGTCGTCACGGCGGAGCACGCCCCGGCGAAGGCCCGCCTCGCCCACCCCGCGATCCTGACCGCCGCCGTCGCGCTCATCGCCCTGCCCGCGTACGCCATGACGGCCGACTCGGCCGGGCCGTCCGGCCCGCGCGGCGCTTTGCGCGGGGCCGCCCCCTTCACCCCGGGAGCCCTGCCCAGCACCGGTACCGCGCCCAGCGCCCCTCCCACCGCGCCCGACCCGACCGCCTCCCGTACCGCCGATCCCGATGCCACGACCGGCGCACCGGCTCCCGGTCCGGTCGACTCCGGTGCGCCGCGGCCCGTCCCGACGCCGAGTCTCGTCGGCCCCGCTCCCGCCGGCTCCCCGGGTATGCCCTCGCCGGCCCCGGCGGACCGGTGCGGGGCACCGGAGAACCCGTACGGCTACACCTACTGCGGGGGCGTCCTGGTCCACGACCCGGCCCCGGACATCTGCCGCTGGTTCACCTGTGTGGACGGCTTCTGGCAGGGCCGGGGATACCTGACCGTGTGCGAGGACGGCCGGCTCGGCATGGTGGGCGGCAGGACCGGCAGCTGCCCGGAGCGCGCCGGCCGGAAAGAGCCGGTGTACGTGTACCAGCCGGCCGCCGGCTGACCGCTCGCCCTGCCGCGCGTCCTACGCCGGGCGGCCGATGCGGACCTGCCAGCGCTCCGGGCCGCTCTCCAGGTAGTCCCAGCTGAACTGGTCGGGGTGCTCGGCCGCGAACTGGTAGTACAGCGGCTTCGGGTCGTGGTCGTTGACCAGCACGAAGCTCTCACCCGCGTCCAGCGAGTGGTACGTGCCGAAGATGAGGTCATGGCGG
>JBARAE010000624.1:0-35704 GCA_049791715.1 Micromonospora sp. | reverse complement strand
ACTCTGCGCCATTCCGGACGACCACAGGGCGGTCGATGAGATGGTCCGCGTCCTGCGCCCCGGCGGTCTGCTCCTGCTGGCCGACCACGTGGTCGGCGCTACTCGTTCCGTTCGGGCGATTCAACGCCTCATCGAACTTGTCAGCGTTCCGGCGGCCGGTGAACATTTCCGGCGGCGTCCCATCCGTGACGTGGCCGCGGCCGGTCTGCACATCGAGAAGCAGCGCTTCGCTGCTGGTGTGATCGAACGCCTCGCGGCCCGTAAGCCGGCCAGCACGTGAGGCAGATTCCCCCTGCTCGGCCTATCCATCGCGGCATCTTGTCCTGACCCTCGGGAGCGCCAGCGGCGGCCTAAGCCGGTCAGGGAGACCGACACCTGCCGGCTGCCGCCGATGGTCAGCGAAGAGAAGGCGCTCTGGTGGCAGGCTCGGCACAACGAGATCCGCGCGCGGCGGGTCCAGGAGACGGGGCATGTGGCTGATCTCCGCCGACGTCACCGGCGAACGCGATGAGTCCCGGATCGGGCTGGGTCCGACCGGAATGGCCACCATCGAGATCGACCCGCCGTAAGTCGCCCACCACCGACTCCGCTCCGCTCGGCTCGCGGCAGATCCGCATACGTGATCATGACGGCGCAGGTGGTTAGGGTCGGGGTACTGCGGCACGTCGGTGATGGAACAGGGCGAGTTGGTGGTGGACCGCGGCCGTGACGCGGTCGTGGTCTGCGGTGGCCAGCAGGTCGAGCAGGGCGCCTCTGAGAATGGCGAGGGCAAGAGTGCGGCGGGCGGCGCCCTCCTCGCTGTCCCTCTCGCGCGGGGGCTGGCATGCGGCTAGGACGGCGAGCCAGTCGCTCACCGTGGTGGCGGCGAAGCCGCCCCACACTCCGTCGGGTTCGATCAGGGAGCGGGCGTACGCCTCGGCCCACAGCTTCAGCAGCTGCCGATGCTCGTCGGCGGCGAGCCACGCCCAGACGCGCTCGATGGCGGCGGCCAGGCCGATGGCCGCCGGGTTGCTCGCCTCTTGAATGTGGTCCAGCATCGCGAGTTCGTCCACGCGGGCGCGCGCCAGCAACTCCCGCAACAGGCCGTCCTTGTTCCCGAACAGGAACATAAGCACCCGAGGGCTGGAGCCGATCGCCGCAGCCAGCGGACGTAGTGACAGGTCGGCCAGGCCGTGCGCGAGCGAGTACCGGTAGGCGGCTTCCAGTAGTTCGATCTTCCGCGCGGACGCGATTGTCGTCTCCTCGCACACAGGCGTAGCCTACCCCTCACTGAAACAGTCGTGTCAGTACCCTTGGAAGGGCCTCCTGATGGCGCAGCAGAACCAGCCGCCGGCGAACGTAACCGTGCGCCGGGCCGACCACCCCGGCGACCTCGGATGGGTGGTGATGGCCCATGGTGAGATCTACGACCGGCAGTTCGGTTGGAACACCGACTTCGAGGCGTTGGTAGCCAGGATCGTCGGCGACTTCGCCACCGGCCACGACCCGGCTCGCGAAGCGGCCTGGATCGCCGAAGTGGACGGCGAACGCGCCGGATGCGTCTTTCTGGTCTCAGGCGACGAACCCGAGACGGCCAAGCTGCGTATCCTGCTGGTCACCCCGACCGCCCGCGGCCTCGGCAGCGGCACCCGCCTGGTCGACGAATGCCTCACCTTCGCGCGCGACGCCCACTACCAGCGTGTCGTCCTATGGACCAACGACATACTCGTGTCCGCACGCAGGATCTACCAAGCCTTCGGGTTCACCCTCACCGACGAGGAACCGCACCACAGTTTCGGCCACGACCTCGTCGGCCAGACCTGGGCTCTCGAGCTGGACCACCCAAGCCCGACCGTCAGGTAATGAGCCGACATCCGCTCATCGACACGTTTGGATGCAGGCACCTGCGATCCGGCTACCTTCCGTAACGAGCGCTTCGCGGCAATAGCGGATGTTGTTGCAGGCCTAGCGTCCATGGGCGTCTCCTGTGTCCCGGAGGGCCGGACGTGCCGGCGAAACCGTCCGCGCGGGCCCGCGTGTTCCACGCCGGCCAGGGCGCCAAGGCGACCCGGTCGACGCCCACAGCGTCGCCGTCGCAGCCGTACGCACCAGAGGCCGTACTGGTCGCCGACGGGTGTGCTGCGGATACTGCTCTTTAGCAGAGCCAAAGTCGGGTTGACGCAACGGTGCAGGGTCTGGTGACGCAGGGACACACCTACAAGCAGGGGCGCCGCTGGTGATCGCCGCCAGACCGGAGGCAGCGTTCGTCGCCCTGGCCGGGCGTGGGGACCAGGAGCGCCGCAGACGGGCCCTGGTCGGCTGGCAGTCGCGGATCCCTGTCCGGCGCACCGGGTTGGCGCGAGCGACGCGGAGGTGGTCATGTACCCAAAAAAAGGGCGAAGGTTCGCACCGTGCTGGCGGCAGTGGCGGTGAGCCTCGCCCTGGCCGCCTGCCAGTCCTCGCGCGCCCCCGCACCCGGGACTTCCGGTTCCGGCGCGTCGCGCCCAGCCTGGTCCGCCCCGAGCGGGCCGGGTGCCGTGTCAGTGGCATCGCCGTCCATATCGGCCGTGCCGCCGCCCATGACGGGCGCGGGCATGACACCCGCGCCGCTGCCGTCCGCGCCGACCAGGTCGGCCGGCCTGACCGCGCGGCAACTGGCCGGACAACGGATCATCTACTCCTATCCTGGGCTGACACCACCGGCGAGCCTGGTGCAGATCATCCGCGCCGGCGAGGCGGCCGGGGTGATCTTCTTCGGGGAGAACATCGACGGCACCGCCCAGATCAGCTCGGTGATCGCGCAGTTGCGGCAAGCCCAGGCACAAAGCCCGATCCACGTGCCTCTGCTGCTGATGGTCGACCAGGAGGGCGGGCTGATCCGGCGGCTGCCCGGCGGGCCCGCACTCTCGGAAAAGCAAGTTGGCAAATCCGCCGACCCGCGGGCGGCGGCGACTGCAGCGGGCACCAGCGCGGGCCGCAACCTCGCCGCCTTGGGTATGAACGTCAACCTCGCCCCGGTCCTCGACGTTTACGCCACGCCGAGCAACTTCATCGACCAGTACCAGCGCTCCTACAGCAGCAACCCCGGCACCGTCGCGACGCTGGGGAGGGCGTTCATCACCGCCCAGCAGCGCACCAGCGTGGCCGCCACCGCCAAACACTTCCCTGGCCTGGGATGGGCGGCAACAGCCCAGAACACCGACACCGGTCCGGTCACCCTGTACGAGTCGCTGGCCCGGTTGCGCGGCGCCGATGAACTGCCGTACTCCGCCGCCGTCGCCGCCGGCGTCGACCTGGTCATGGTGTCCTGGGCCATCTACCCGGCGCTGGACCCGAGCCGCCCAGCCGGCCTGTCGCCGATCGTGGTCGGGCAGGAACTGCGCGACCGCATCGGATTCACCGGAGTGACCCTCACCGACGCCCTCGAAGCCGGTGCGCTGACCGGCTACGGCAGCACCGGCCAGCGTGCGGTCGCTGCCGCAAGCGCCGGCATGGACCTGATCCTGTGCTCCGCCCGCAACGTCAGCCAGGGCGAAGCTGCCACCGCCGCCCTTGTCAACGCTCACGCCGGTGGCCAACTCGACTCCGCCACCTTCATCGCCGCAACGGACCGAATCACCGCCCTGCGAGCCAGTCTCCACTGACCATCCACCTCGGCGACGCGACAACCGCCAACACCGAATGACCCCTCGATTCGTCAGGAGCGGTGGTTCGACGACGTGCATCCGACGGTGGACAGCCGCGGCCTTCCTCGCTGGGAGGAGCTGGTCGTGGATCAGCGTAAGGTCCTGGTCTGCGCCGCTGAGGCCAGCGTGATGTTGCTTGCGGGCCAGGCGCTCGTTTCCCACAGCAAGTCGAGCAGGTAACGGTTGACCACGTAGTCGGCGATGCTGTCGATTCCTGCGCCGAACAAGCAGGCAGCTGCAGCACGGAGGCAGCTGGCGACGGGCAACCACCCGCGGCAGATGGGGGAGTCTGACGTATCGCCCGTCCAGGTCGGAGCGGGCAGGCGAAATCAAAAGGGAGTTGGGCGGGTCCCATCGACGTTAGGAGAGCCGGTCCGCCTCAACAAGCCGGGCAAGCCTCGCCAGTGCCATACGGGTTCCCGTCTCGTTGTCGGCCGCTGGCACCACGTCGGGGACGCCTTCGTGCACGACCAGGACATTCGTGCCGCCGTCCGCGTCGGTGAGCGTGGTCGTCATCGTCATCGTGCCGGCAAGGGCAGGGTCCTCGGTCTCGAACTCGAACGCCTCCACCACCTGCTCGTTCGGCACGAGCTTGACGAAGTGGCCGTGATACGTGTCGGTATGCGGTGAGGACTTGCCGGAGCCGTTCGGCAGGTCGTAGGTGAGCGAGACGCGGAACGAGCCACCTTCGCGGGCATCGAATTCGTGCACGTGGCTGCTCATGCCGGCGGGCACCCGCCATGTCGCGATCGCGTCCGCATCCACAAGCGCCCGGTAGACGGCTGGACGCGGAGCCTTCACATGCTGAGAGACCTGCGTCGAATACATCAGGTGAACGTACCTCCTCGGGCTCACGGCTGGCCTGTTGTGACCTGCGGTCGCCTCACAAGCCTGGTACGAGGGTTGAACCGGACGACTGGGGTGTGGGGCTCGTGACGGCCAGGGCATGTTCGCGCGCCGATGCGACCGCCCGGAACGGCACCCGCGCCCCGCCGGCGACGAGCAGCCCTTCGCCGCGGCCGGTGGACAGCAGCAGACGCGCCTCGCCTGCGGTGAGGCGGAACGCGTCGGTGACCGCGTCGATGGCCTGGCTGGACTGGCGCGGCAGCACCTGCGTGGCTGCGTTGGACACCACCGCCACGCCGAGTTCGCTGGCGAGCAAGGTCCGCGGCGTCCTGGGTGACCACGGTCAGGCCCGCGGCGCGTTTGCGGGCGGCCTTGGCCATGCGGGCGAGGAACCGGGCGCCTTCGCCGTCGCGCATCAGTAGCCACGCCTCGTCGACCACCACCAGCCGTCGTCGCGTCGCGGCCGGGTTGTCGACCTCGCGCCAGATGGCGTCTAGCGCGAGCATCGTGCCGATCGTGCGCAGCTCGTCGGGCAGGTGTCGAAGCGACCACACTGTCAGGTGGGAGCGCGGGTCGACGGTGGTGGGGCCGGTGAACATCTGCGAGTGGGAGCCGTGCGTCCACGGCGCCAGTCGCGCTGCCCGAAGGCTGGTGTATTGACTGCCGTGATCGGGATGGACCACGGTCTGCCCCTCGGCGGGATACCGCCGCCAGCGGGCCATGTCGAGGGCGTCGATCACCAGCTCGTAGCGCAGGTGATCAGCGATCGACCAGGCCACGACCCGGCGGGCGAACACGTCCAGCACGACCGCGCAGTACACCCAGCCGCCCTGGTTGCGGTGCTGGGTGATGTCGGTGACCCACAGCGCGTCCGGCCGGTCGGCGACGAACCGCCGGTTGACCAGGTCCGCACTGGGCGGCGCGACGGGGTCCCGCACGGTGCAGCCCTTGCGGCGGCGCCGGTACACGCCCTGCAGACCGGCGTGCCGCATGAGCCGCTCCACGCGTTTGCGGCCGCACCGCACCCCGGCGGCCAGGCGCAGCTCGGCGTGCACCCGCGGTGATCCGTAGGGCCCCGCGACATCTGGTGGATCTCTCCGATCAGCTCACCGAGCGCCTGATCGGCCGCCTGTCGTCGAGACACGGGCCGGCCGCGCCAGTCGTAGGAGCCCGACGTCGGCACCCCGAGGACCCGGCACGCCACCGCCACCGCGAGCCCGCCGGCGGCGAGATCAGCGACGACGGGGTAGATCATTTTGGGAGGACGTTCTCCCGCGCGAAGTATGCCGCGGCCCGGCGCAGGATCTCGTTCTCCACCTCCAAGCGCCGCTTCTCCTTGCGCAGCGCCGCCAACTCTTTGCGCTCGCCGGTGGTCAGTCCTTCGCGCTTACCGTCGTCGGTGTCAGGCTGGGCCAGCCAGTTACGCAGGCACGACTCCGAGATCCCCAAGTCCCGGGAGATTTCCCGGATCGCCTTGTCCCGCAGCCGAGCCAACTCGACCGCGCGCTGACGAAACTCCGGCGGGTGTGGTGCGGGCATCCGAACCCCTCCCTCGGCGACCAGTGTCGCCTCAGCTCAGTGTCCGGGAAACCGAGGAAAGCTCAGGCCAGCGATGCTGCAAGTGTGACCAGACCGAGGCAGATGAGGCTGCCAAGCGGACTCACCAATGCCTCCTCGGCGGCAGCGGGACGGAGGATCGGCAGGCAGGCACGAGCATCATCGTGCCACGGCAGGACTCAACCTCCAGGTAAGCGCCACAGGCGGAAGCGGCCCATGCTGATCGGCGTGACGATCGAGGTGCGGGCAACTCCTTGCAGTTAGGGCGTCACAGTTGGTTGATGTCGACCGGTCCTGAATCCGTCGCACGGCTGACGCACCGTCGGCCGTCCAGCTCTGTGGAAGTGCTCCTTTCGTGGCCTGCCCACTGTTGTGCGACCTGCAAGTTTGTGCCAAACCACAAAGACCGCCCGCGGTGCGCCTTGAAAAGGTGATGGCCACGGTCCGGGCCGGGGCGCCAGGCAGGTGCTGACGGGTCCGTGGCCGCCATCCTCTGGGAGGTCAACGCATGGCACGTCCCCCGAAAAGGCGGCTGAGCCTAGCCTTCGCCGCAGCCGCCGGCGTCGTCAGCCTTGCTGCGACGGCCTGTTCCGCCCCCGCAGACAGCAACTCCGCCGCCGCAGGCGGGAAGAAACCTCTTGTCATCAGCCTCGACAGCGCCGTCGACCTGCTTGATCCGCAGGCCTGGCGTACCCCGGCCGCCATGGCGGCCACGACCGGGCTCGTCGACCAGCTTCTGGAGCAGCAGTACCAGGAGGCTGAGGGCGGCGTGGTGCTGGCGGGCACCGACAAGTTCGGCCCAGCGCTCGCTGAAAAGGTCGACTACAGCGCCGACGGCCGGACCGCGACGTACACGCTCCGCGCCGGCCTGAAGTTCGCCGACAGTTCTCCACTCACCGCGCAGGATGTCGCCTGGTCGTTCCAGCGCAGCCTGCTGGGACCCGGATACGTCAAGGCGTTCCTGCCGTTCGTCGGGGTGACCAAGCCCGAGCAGCTCGTCGTCAAGGATGAACGAACCTTCGTCATCTCCAACGCCTCCGTCAAGTCCCCGTTGTTCGAGAAGTTCGTCGGGATGCAGGTGCTCGGCGTGCTCTCGCAGAAGGCGGCGGAGGCGCACAAGATGGCCGACGACCCGTGGGCCGCGACCTGGCTGCGGCAGAACGCCAACTCCTCCGGCGCGTACGTGGTCGAACAGTACGACCGCAACTCGGTGCTGAAGTTGAAGCCGAACCCGAACTACTACAACCCGGACAAGGTGCGCAACGGCGGGGTGACGGTGCAGTTCATCACCGACCCGAACCAGCGCGCGCTGCTTCTGCGAAGCGGCCAGCTCGACTTGGCGCAGGGGCTCCCGCCGGACCAGCTCAAGCAGCTGGAGAGCGACTCGAACCTGCAGGTCGTGCACCCGCAGTCCAACCGGTTGGCATACCTGGGTCTCAACACCAAGGTCGCGCCGTTCAACAACGTGAAGGTCCGGCAGGCCATCGCGGCGGCCGTTCCCTACCAGGCCCTGGTCGACCAGGTGATGAAGGGGTTCGCGCGACCGGCCAGCGGCATCGTGCCGTCCAACATGGATACCTACGTGAAGGCGGCCGACTACACCGAGAACGTCGACAAGGCCAAGCAGCTGCTTGCCGAGTCCGGTGTCGCCACGCCGATCAGGTCGACCATCTACGTCCGGCAGTCCAACGCGACCGATCAGCAGTCGGCGGTGTTCATCCAGGCGAGTCTGAAGAAGATCGGTGTCGAGGTCGAGGTCAAACCGCTGCCCGATGCCGAGTTCACCCAGCGCAGCAACGCCCGGCAACTGCCGATGTACGTGCTGCAGTACCTCGGGTGGGGTGCGGATCCCTTCTACCAGATGTTCTATCTGGCAGGCACCCAGTCGGGCATCAACTTCGCCGGCTACGGCAACCCCTCCCTGGACAAGTTCATCAAGGACGGGCTCGCGGCCACCGACGACGCGCAGCGGGCAGCCCTGTCCAAGCAGGCGCAGGAGTTGCTTGCGACGGACATGCCGATCGTGCCGCTCTACAACCCGGACTGGACCTTCGCGGTCCGCAAGGGCGTCACCGGCCTGGCGAAGGACAACACCGAGCAGCTGCGGCTGCAGTACCTGGCGAAGAAGTAGCGGCGGGGTCGAGGGTCTGAGCTGATGTTCCGATACGTCGCCAAGCGGCTGGGCATATCCGCGGTCACCCTCGGGGGGATCCTGGTGGTGGTCTTCCTCATCACCAGGATCCTGCCCGGCGACGCGGCTGCGGCCCGGCTCGGACCCGAGGCCACCGCCGGCGACATCGCCGCGCTGCGCCATCAGTACGGCCTGGACAAGCCCCTCCTGGCCCAGTTCCTGGACTACCTGCGCAACGTGCTGCACGGCAACCTCGGCCGTTCGGTGGCCACCGGGCAGAGCGTCACCACCGAGCTGTTGCAGCGGTTGCCGGCCACCCTGGAGCTGACCCTGGCGGCTCTGCTGGCGGGAGCGCTCATCGGGTTGCCGCTCGGATTCCTCGGCGCGCTCCGCCGGGGCAGATGGGTCGACGCGATGGTGCGGGTGTTCGCGGTGCTCGGCAACAGCGTCGCGTTGTTCTGGCTCGGCCTGCTGCTGGTGTACTTCCTGTTCTTCCGCATGCACCTTTTCCCGCCGCCGGTCGGCCGGCTCCCCGTTGGTGTCGAGCCGCCGCCACACCGCACCGGCATGTACGTCATCGACGGCCTGCTCGCCGGAGAGCCGGCGACGACCGGGGCGGCGCTGCGCCAACTGGCCCTGCCCGCGCTCACCCTCGCGATCGGCGTCGCCGCGCCGATCCTGAAGATGGTCCGTTCGTCGATGATCCAGACACTGGCGTCGGACTACGTGCGGGCGGCGAGCGCACTGGGGGTTCCGCGGTGGCGCGTCGTCCTCGTCGACGGGCTTCGCAACGCGCTGCTTCCGGTGCTGACCGTGGTCGGCATCGTCGTGGGCTTCCTCATCGGCGGAAACGTGATCGTGGAGTTTCTGTTCTCCTGGCCCGGGATGGGCCGCTACGCCTACGACGGCCTGCAGAGCAACGACCTTGAGGTACTGCAGGGCTTCGTGGTGGTCGTCGGCGTCATCTACATCCTGCTCAACCTCGCGATCGACCTGCTCTACAGCGTCATCGACCCGCGTATCCGGGTGGGAGGGAGGAACACATGACCACCGTCGTGTGGCCCGCGCAACTGCCCCGTCGCCTCGGACGAGAGCTACGGGCTCGGCCGTTCGCCACAGTGGGGTTCACCATCCTCGCCGGCTACCTGCTGCTCGGCCTGCTCGGGCCGTTGTTCGTCAGCGACCCCCGCGCCACGGACCCGAGCTCGACCATGCTGCCCCCGTCGGCGGCGCACTGGTTCGGCACCGACACTTACGGCCGGGACGTGTTCGCCCGCGCGGTGTACGCGGCCCGCCTCGACGTGATGCTGGGCCTGACGATCTCGGTCAGCGCCATGCTCGCGGGCTCCGCGATCGGTGTGATCGCCGGGTTCTTCGGCGGCCTCGTCGACGAGATCGTGATGCGCGTGGTCGACATCGTGCTGTCCTTCCCCGGCTTCATCCTCGCGATGATCCTGGTGGTCGCGATGGGGGAGTCGGTACCCAAGGTCGCCGCGGCGGTGGCGATCTCGTTCGTCCCGCAGTTTGTGCGGCTCACCCGCGCCAGCGTGCTCTCCGAGCGGGAACTGGAGTACGTCGACGGCGCCCGACTGGCCGGCAACAGCCCGTGGCGGACCGCATTCCGCCATGTCTGGCCCAACGCCATGCGGCCCTCGCTGGTGCAGCTGACCCTCGTGTCCGGCTTCTCGATCCTGAACATCGCCGGACTGGCGTTCCTGGGGGTCGGCATCCGTCCCCCGACGCCGGAATGGGGAGTCATGGTCTCGGAGGGAGCGGCCAACACCCTGACCGGCCAGTGGTGGACGGCCCTGTTCCCCGGCGCCATGATCGTCGGGATCGTCATGGCGCTGCACTTCATCGGCGACGAGTTCGATCGGAGCCAGCCGTGACCGTGCTGACAGTGGAGCACCTGTCCGTCGGGCTCCGCCGCGCCGCCGGCCCGATCCTTCGCGACGTGTCATTGGACGTGGGCGCGGGCGAGATCGTGGGCCTCGTCGGGGAGTCCGGCTCCGGCAAGTCGATGGCCTCGTACGCGATCATGGGCATCCTGCCCGACGGCGTCGAGCAGACTGCCGGCACCGTGACCGTGGCCGGGACAAACCTCACCTCATCTCGCCGCCGCTCGGTCGACGGACGCATCGCCATGATCTTCCAAAATCCGAAGGGCGCCCTGAACCCGCTCATGCGCGTCGGTGACCAGGTCGCCCGCATGGTGCGGATCCACCAGGGCGTGGACCGTCGCGCCGCCGGGGCCGAGGCGCTGGCACTGCTGCGCCGCGTCGGCATCCCGGGTGCGGACCGGGTCGCCCGCGCGTACCCCCACCAGCTCTCCGGCGGCATGTGCCAGCGGGTGATGATCTCAATGGCCCTCGCCTGTCGGCCGCGGCTGCTCATCGCCGACGAGCCGACCACCGCACTCGACGTGACCGTCCAGGCGCAGATCTTCACGCTGATCCGCGAACTGGTCGACGAGACCGGCTGCGGCGTCCTGTTCATCACCCACGACCTCGCCGCAGTGGCCGAAATGTGCGACCGGACCGTCGTGCTCTACGGCGGGCAGGTCATGGAACGAGCGTCCACCATCGACCTGTTCGAGCGGCCGGTGCACCCGTACACCCGGTACCTGTTCGAGGCCGCCGACCGGGACGTGGACCTCAGCACCGAGCACGGTGCGGTGGACCTGTCCGCACCCGGGTGCCGCCTGGCGGCACGGTGCGAGTACGCCACTTCTACCTGCGCCGTCCCACCACCCCTGGCGCCGCACGGCGACGACCGCGCCGTCGCCTGCCACCACCCGGAGGGAGCGGTCCATGGCGCTGCTTGAGCTCACCGGCGTCGCCAAGACGTACCGGTCCGCCGGCCGGACCGTGCCGGCCGTGCGAGGCATCGACCTGAACCTGGAGCCCGGCCGGACCGTGGGGCTGGTTGGCGAATCCGGCTGCGGCAAGTCCACCCTGGGTCGAATCATCGCGGGACTGCATCCGCAGTCGGCCGGCACGGTCACCTTCGACGGCCACTCGCTCCCCGCTGGGTACCGCAACCGCGCGCTGCGCCGCCGCGTGCAGATGGTCTTCCAGCACCCGTACCAGTCGTTGAACCCACGCATGCGGGTCGAGGCGATTCTCGCCGAGCCGCTGCGGCTGCTCGTCGGAACGACCGGCCGGGACGCCGACCGGCGGGTGGACGAGGTGTTGCAGCTTGTCGGGCTGAACGCCGGCTACCGGCGGCGGCTGCCCCGCGAGCTCTCCGGCGGCCAGCAGCAGCGCGTGGCCATCGCCCGAGCGCTGGTCAGCCGTCCCGACCTGGTGATCCTCGACGAGCCCACGTCCGGCCTGGACCAGTCGGTGCGCGGCCGGATCGTGGCGCTGCTGCGCCACATCCAGGCCGAGGAGAAGGTGGCGTACCTGTTCATCAGCCACGACCTGGACACCGTGCGGCGCCTCGCGGACGAGGTGGCCGTGATGTACCTCGGCCGCATCGTGGAACGGGCGGCCACGGCGCAGGTGTTCGCCGCGCCGCGTCACCCCTACACCCGGGCACTGCTCGCCGCCGTACCGTCGATGGATCCCCGACAGCGTGGCACCCGCGCGCCCCTGGCCGGCGAGACGCCGAGCCCGTCGGAACTGCCCGCCGGCTGCGCGTTCGCCGGTCGCTGTGTCCGCGTGCACGACCGGTGCCTGGCGGAGCAGCCGATCCTCGCACCCGACCCGCTCGCCGCCGACCGGCTGGTCGAGTGCTTCGACCCGGTGCCCCTCCCATGACCCTGTTCTTGGCCGCGCGGCTCATCGACGGCACCGGTCTGGCCGACATCGCCGTACTGGAACGGCGCGAATCGATTCACCTGGTGGTTCTCGGCGGCCGGACCGCCGTCGACCGCCAACAGCGACAGGAGGAGTGAGATGCGTTTCGGCCTGGGGGTGCCCACCGGCACCGAGGGGATGATGTACCCCGTCCCGTACGCCGACCCCGACGACGCCGTGCGCATCGCGATCGAGGCGGAGCGGCTCGGGTTCGACTCGGTCTGGGGCAACGACCACGTCACCACGCAGGCATACGTACGCGCCGAGTTCCCGGACCCGCCGAGGTTCTACGACCCGTACCTCTATCTCTCGTACGTGGCCGCACAGACCACGACGCTGAAGGTCGCCACCGCGATCACGGTGATGACCTTCCGCCATCCGGTGGTGGTGGCGAAGATGGCCGCGACGCTGGACCAGCTCTCCCACGGTCGGCTGATCCTCGGCGTCGGCATCGGGGCGTACCGCGAGGAGACCGAGGCCATGTACCCGGGGCGCAGGATGCACCGCGGCCGGTACGCCACCGAGTTCCTGGAGGCGCTCGACGTACTGCTCAGCGAGCGGCGGGCCAGCTACCGCGGCGAGTACATCTCCTTCACGGACGTGGAGAGCTTCCCCAAGCCGGTGCAACAGCCGCTGCCGGTGCTGTCCGGCGGCAACGCGGCCGGCTCGAAGGAGCGCGCCGCGAAGTACGGCACGGGTTGGATTCCGGCATGCCTGACTCCGGCCGAGGTCGCCACCGGCGTCGCAGAGATCCGCGCGGCCGCCGCCGCAGCCGGTCGACGGCTGCCCGACACGTTCGACGTGGCTCCGCAGCTGTCGGTCTCAGTCGGCCGTACCCGCGAAGAGGCGTGGGCCCGGTTCGAGAAGTCACAGCTGTACGCGCACATGCGGTCGCTGTCGGAGTCCACCCTCAAGGGCCGGCAGGACTCATGGTTCGAACGGAACCTGATCGGCACCCCGGACGACATCGCGGAGCAGATCGCCGAATACGAAAAGGCGGGCGTCACCACACTGTCCGCGCTGCTGTTCGCGGCCAACGACGTCCCCGAGACGCTCGACATGATGGCCGAGTTCGCCGAGACCGTCATCGCCCCCCGCCAGGCCTGAAACCGCCCTGAGGAGATTCTCGTGCACGCAGAACTGATCGCTGCCCGGCGGGCGCGGCTGGCCGAAGCGGTGCAGGCCGCCCCGTTCGACGCCTTTCTCGCCGTGTCACCGGCCAACGTGGACTACGCGACCGGCTACCAGAGCGTGTCCGGCGCCGTCCACGGCCGCTCCGGCATAGCCACCTTCGTCACGCCCGAGCGAACCGTGTCCGCCGGGCCCGTCGCCGATGCCGCGCCCGCCCTCGCCGGCGGCATCGCCGAGGACGACTACGTTGCGTACGGCCGCTTCTTCTTCGAGTCCCGGGACGGCGACGCCGCCCCTACCCGCATGGTGGACGCCCACGCCGACCTGGTCGACGCGGCCCGCAGCGCCGCGCTGCTCGCTGGCCTCGGCACCGCCACGATCGGCGTCGACGAGGCCGCCATGCACCCCGACCACCGGGCCCGCTTGGCCGCGGCCCTGCCGAACGCCACCTTCGTCGACGCGTCGGGCTGGGCGCAGCGCGTCCGGGCCCGCAAGCTGCCGGCCGAGGTCGCGCTTCTGGAGCGCAGCGCGCGGCTGGCCGAGGACGGAATCACCGCCGCGATCAAGGCGGCCGAGGTCGGTGTCACAGAGCAGGAACTGGCCACCGTGGTGGCCCGCACGATGGTCGAGGGCGGCGCGATGCCGCGCTTCGTCGTGGTGACCGCGGGGGAGCGGTCGGCGCTGGCGGACGCCTTCGCCACGGACCGCCCGATCCGCCCCGGCGACCTGGTGCGCTTCGACGTCGGCGCCGTCCTCAACGGCTACTGGTCGGACATCGGCCGCACCGCCGTGGTCGGCGAGCCGGACGCGTTGCAGCGACGCTTCTACGACGCGATCGCGGCCGGCGAGGAGGAGCAGCTCGCGCGCATCCGGCCCGGAATGCCCGCCGGCGCGGTGTTCGACGTGGCGATCGCCGAGGTGGAGCGACGGGGCCTCTACCCGTACCGCCGGCACCACTGCGGCCACGGCATCGGGCTGGACGTGTACGAACCGCCGATCGTCTCGCCCGGTGTGGCGCAGGAGATCGAGGAGGACATGGTGTTCTGCCTGGAGACGCCGTACTACGAGATCGGCTGGGGCGGCATGATGGTCGAGGACACCATCGTGGTCACCGCGGACGGGCATCGCCGCCTCTCCGTGAGCGACCGGACCCTGCGGGTGATCCCGGCATGAGCGGCTACACCGGGGTGCTGCGGTGTCCACGATGCGCCGCCGAACGCCCCGACACCGAGGATCTCTACGCCGTCTGTGCGCCCTGCGACGCCGCCGGATACCACGTCAACCCGTTCCCGGTGTACGACCTCCGCGGGCTCTCCGCGCAGCCGGACCCTACGCGCCCAGGGGTGTTCGGGTGGCAGCACCTGCTGCCGCTTCGCGCCGACGCCACGCCGGTCTCGCTGCGCGAGGGTGGTACCCCGCTGCTGCCTCTTGCGCGTACCGCCGCCCGACTCGGGGTCGGTGAACTGCTCCTCAAGGACGAGTCGCGCAACCCGACCTGGTCCTACAAGGACCGGCTGATCGCGGTCGCGGTGACCCGGGCCGTGCAGGACGGCGCGCCCACGGTCGTTGTCGCGAGCACCGGCAACCACGGCGCTGCAGCCGCCGCCTACGCCGCCGCGGCGGGCCTGCACTGCGTGGTGCTCACCCTGGAATCCGTGCCGCAGACGATGAAGGTACTCATGCAGAGCTACGGCGCGGACGTGGTGGCATTGCGCCGCGGCCCCGACCGGTGGGCGCTGCAGCGCCAGGGCGTGCTCGAACGAGGCTGGGTCCCGCTGTCGGGGTTCGTGGATCCGCCGGCCGGGTCGAACCCATTCGGCATCGACGGATACAAGACCATCGCATACGAGATCGTGGCCGACCTGGGCCGGGCACCCGATGTGCTCGTGGCACCGGCGGCGTACGGCGACGGACTGACCGGCGTGCTGCGCGGCTTCGACGACCTGCTCGCCCTCGGCCTGATCGACCGGCTGCCGCGGATGGTGGCCGCCGAGCCGCTAGGCCCGTACGCCCACGCCATGGCCAACGGGTTCCGACCCGGCGCGACCGTGCCGGCCCGACCGTCGGTGGCGTTCTCGATCGCGACGCCCGTGGCCACCTACCAGGGATACACGGCGCTGGCCCGCTCCGGCGGGTCGGCCGCCGCGGCGACCGAGGACGAAATCATGTCGGAGCAGCTACGCCTGGCCCGCGAGGAGGGTGTGTACCTGGAGGCGTCCGCGGTCGTCCCCGTGGCGGTGCTGGCGAAGCTGCGCGCTGCCGGCGTGGTCGACGCGGACGAGTCGGTGGTGCTGCTCGGCACGTCGACCGGCCTGAAGGACGTCGGAGCGACCGCCGCGCACCTGCCACCGGTACCGGTCGTGGAGCCGACCCTGGCCGCGCTGGACGCCGCGATCAGCGGCGTCGCGGTGTGAGAGCCGCGATGCCGTCGCCCGCCGCGATGCGCCTCGGCTACGCGCCGAGTGGCCGGCGCACCGGCGCCGAGGCCGTCGCCATCGGCCGGGCCGCCGAAGGCGCCGGATTCGCGGAGCTGTGGATCAGCGAGGACTACTGCGAGCGCGGCGCGTTCGCGGTGGCCGGCGCGGTCGCTGCCGCGACGACCCGGCTCCGAGTGGGGATCGGCGTGGTCAACCCGTGGACCCGGCATCCGGCCTTGCTCGCCATGGAGACCGCGGGCCTCGCCGAGATCGCCGCCGGGCGGGTGCTGCTCGGCCTGGGCGCCAGCAACGCCCGCTGGATGCACGACTGGCTGGGCATCGACTTCGTGCGGCCGATCAAACGGCTGGGGGAGTGCGTGAGCGTGGTCCGGCAACTCCTGGCCGGTCAGCGCGTCCAGGGTCACGCCTGCGGCTACGACCTGGACGTCGCGCTCAACTTCGCGCCGGCCCACCCCGACGTCCCCCTCATCCTCGGAGTGAAGGGACCCAAGGCCCTGGAGATGGCGGCGGACGTGGCCGACGGGGTGTTCCTGTCGGTGCTCTCGGCGCCCGACTACATTCGCTGGGCACGCGAACGCAGTGGCGGCCCGCGAGCCCAGGTCTCGTCGTACGTGATGTTCTCCTGCGATCCGGACCCCGCGGCCGCCCGGGACGCGCTGCGTCCGCAGGTTGCCAAGTACCTGGGCATCCACGGTGACCACGACATCACCCGCGTAGCCGGCCTCGACCCGGAACTCGGACGGGAATTCCGCCGGCGGATGCTGGCCGGCGATCCCGCCACCGAACTCGTCACCGACGACATCCTCGACACCTTCGCCATCGCAGGAGACACCGAGACGTGCGTGGCCGGGCTGCGCCGGTACGCCGAAGCGGGATTGGACTGCCTCGTGCTCATCGACGAGCCGAGCGTGCCGGCGGAACGGGCGCTTGCCGTGGCGGCGGACTGCGCCCGCCGGGCCGGGATCCTGCCAGTAGAGGTCTCGCCGTGAACGGCGCCGGCTCAGGGCCGGCATGCGAGCAGGTCGTGTGCCCGCAGCGCCAGCCGCAGCAGCAGCAAGTCGTCGAGCCGGTGCAGGTCGTGCCCGGTGAGCTCGTGGATGCGCCGCAGCCGGTAGGCGATCGTGTTCTGGTGTACCGACAGCCGCCGCGCGGTTCCGAGCGTGGACAGGTCGCTGTCCAGGTACACGCGCAGTGTCTGCAGCAGGCTCGGCTGGTCCAGCAGCGGCGCCAGAGTGCGTCGTGCGAGCTGGCCCGTCAACGCCCGGTCCCTGGCCAGCAGCAGTTCCAGCAGCACGTCCTGGTACGCGACAACCTGCCGGCTGCGGCCGGTGCGCAGGGCGATATCGAGCGCGTCGAGCGCCTGCCGACACGACGGACCGGCGTCGGTGAGCCGTGGGACCCGTTCGCCGAGGCCCACCAGCACCTCGTAGCGGCACTGTCCGGGGGCCAGCGCCCGGTTCAGTACCCCGACGAAGGATGTGTCGCTCGGGATGAGGAAGAGCAGTGCGTCGCCCCAGGTGCCGGTCAGTACCGGGCTGTGGATGACCTCCCGCAGCCGGGATGTGACGTGGTGACGGACCTGACCGAGCACGCCGGGGTCGGCGTCGTGCGCCACCCGCGCCGCGGCGGCCCAGTACGACGCGTCAGGGTCGACGTTCAGCAGAGCCGCCAGCCGATCCAGTTCCTCGGGCGCCACGCCCTGACCGAGTGCGATCTGCGTGACGAGGTCGCTGACCGCCGAGTCGTAGTGCAGAGCGATCCGCCGGGACCTCTCCCGGTACGCCTCGACCAGCCGACCCTCGATGGCGTCGAGCACGGCAGTGATGCGGCGCATTCCCTCGCGCTGGCCGGCTGCGTCGCCGTCAACGGCCGCGTAGAACTCGCAGAACTGGTCGACCGTCGCCCGCTCGGCGGTGCGGAACGACTGGATCAGGGCGTCCAGCGGGACGCCCTGCAGCGCACGGCTGTCGCCGAGGTGACGGGCGCGGTCCAACTCCGGGGCGGTCACCTCGCGACCCTCGGTGACGCAGGACAGCACGGTCAACAGGTTGGAACTGATGTAGTTGCGCAGCTCGTCGGCGTCCATCAGCACGGTCCGGTACCCCGGCACCCCGTTCCAGACCCGTGCGGTCACGTGCTCGATCAACGGCCCGAGGTCGTTGAGCATCGCTTCCGCCGCGGCCCGCACCGTCGCATCTGCATCTGCCATCCACGCATCATCGGCCACTCAATCTGTCATTCGCACGGGTAGGAGGCATCTCACATGATCAGCAAGGAGGAGCTCAAGGCCCGGGTCTGCGCCGAGATCGATCGCCGGTCCGACGAGATCGTCGCGATCAGCGAGCACGTCATGCGCAATCCGGAGACCGGCTACCGGGAGGTACGGACGGCCAAGTTCGTGGCCGACCACTTCGCCCGGCTCGGGCTGCCGTACCGGGAAGGAATCGCCCTCACCGGGGTGAAGGCCCGCATGTCGGGTGGGACGAGAGGTCCGGCCATCGCGCTGATGGGTGAACTCGACTCCCTCGTCAGCGCCGCCCACCCGTATGCCGACCCGATTACCGGCGCGGCACACGCCTGCGGCCACAACGCGATGATCGGCTCGATGCTCGGTGCCGGGTTCGGACTCCGGCCCGTGATGGAGCACCTCGCCGGCGACGTCGTCCTCTTCGCCGTACCGGCCGAGGAGGGCATCGAGCTGGAGTACCGCTTGGGACTGCGCGAGCGCGGCGAAATCGAGTTCATCCAGGGCAAACCGGAACTGATCCGGCTCGGTGAGTTCGACGACGTCGACATGGCGATGATCACCCACACCACCGACGACACCGAACCCTGGCTCGCCAACCCGGGCAGCAGCACGATCGGCGCCCTGAAGAAGCTGGTGGTGTTCCGCGGACGGGCCGCCCACGCCGGTGGCTGGCCCTGGGAGGGGGTCAACGCGCTCAAGGCCGCCACTCTCGCCATGACCGGCATGGACCTGCAACGGGAGACGTTCCGCGACTCCGACAACGTACGGATCCACTGGAACATCACCAAGGGCGGCGAGGCCGTCAGCGCGGTGCCCGACGACGTACGGCTCGACATCATGGTCCGGGCCAACCGGGTCCAGGCGATGCTCGACGCCTCGACCAAGGTCGACCGGGCACTGCGAGCGGGAGCGCTCGCCCTCGGCGCCGAGGTGGAGATCACGACCATGTCCGGGGTCCTGCCGATGCAGATCGACCCCAACCTGCGCGACCTCGTACGGGGCAACCAGGAGACACTGTTCGGCGCCGACCGGGTCGGGCCGCCCGGCCACAGCACCGCCGGCACCGACGTCGGCGACCTCGGCCACATCATGCCGGTCTGCCAGCCCCTCACCACCGGCGTGACCAGTGCGCCGCACACCGAGTTCTACCACGTCACCGACCACGTCACCGCCGCCGTCAACCCGGCGAAGTTCATGGCGATGACCGTGGTCGACCTGCTCTACGGCGACGCCGCCGAGGCGCGCCGGGTCATCGAGGAGGCGAAGCCCAGCAAGCTCACCAAGGACGAGTACCTGGAGCTGCGGCGCGCCCAGGACACGTACGAGGTCTTCGACGGCGGCCTGCGCGGGTAAATGGTCGGACGCCGCAGCACCCGTTCCAGCGGTAGCTGGTTAGGGCGCGGTACACATCGTCAATGCGGGCGTCGATGGTGACCCATCTGCCGGTGTCCGCTCGGCCTGGCATGGTTGAGGCATGTGCAGGAATATCCGCGTGCTCCACAACTTCGAACCGCCGGCGACCGACGATGAGATCGAGGCTGCCGCCATCCAATACGTTCGCAAGGTCAGCGGCACGACACGGCCGTCCGCGGCCAACGAGGAGGCGTTCGGGGAGGCGATCCGGGCTGTCACGGAGGCCACCCGAGTCCTACTGGACAGCCTCGTGACGAAGGCGCCTCCCCGTGACCGCGAGGTGGAGACCGCAAAGGCCAAGGCGCGGGCGGCCGAACGGTACGGCCTTCGCGGGGCAGCCTCGGGCTGACGGCTCCCGATCTGGCCACGCGACGCCGAAGAGGTCACGGAGCAAATAGCTTTACGCAAGCGGAAGAGTCGTAGCCACGATGATCGGTTGTGGGGCTTCGGTCCGTGTCGCCCCTCGGACACAACCCATGACCCCGCGGTGCGCGCTGAGATCAACTCTAGCGCGCACCGTTTGTGTTTCGGAGTGCGGCCAAGCGGGGCGGTGCGCTGGTGGTCGACCCGGAGCGGAAGGAGGACGATGTCATCCGGCACGCGGCGACCTTACTCTCATACTCCACATACCCACCGGCAGAGCATCCACGGCTCCACCCAGACTGCAGGCCGTGGCCGGGGAGAGCGAGGGTGCACGACCGTGGGTCGTGGACCCTCGCGTTTCCCTAGGCCTGAACGGGGGCGGGCTGGGCCGGATCGGGGGTGGCGACGTCCTCGGCACGCAGGGCGTGTCCGACCGCGATCGCCGGGTCGGCCGGACGCGGTGTGATCAGGCTGACCAGCACGGTGACCACCAGGTTGATCGCCATGGCGATCAGGCCCGGCTCCCAGTCCGGCAGATGGGTCGCCCAGAAGGCCTTCGCGAACGGGGCGAGCAGCGTGATGAACCCGACGACAATTCCGGCCAGCACACCGATGGCGGTGACCCGCCGCCACAGGAAGGCGAGGAAGACCCCGGGTGCGAGCATCCCGATCGCCGAGTACGCGTAGAGCAGGATGTCGACCAGCGACTCGCTGCGGCCGAGGGTCAGCCACACCGCGATGGCGGCGAAGCCGATCATCGAGATCCTGGACAGCAACAGGGCGATGCGCTCGTCGAGGTTCTTGCGCAACGGCGCCACGATGTTGCGGGTGAACACGGAGCCGGAGGTCAGCAGCAGGACCGAGCCGGGGGCGAGGGCGAGCAGGAAGCCGGTCCCGGCCACGAGGCCGATGACCCACGCCGGGTAGCGGTCGGTGACGAACTGGAGCAGGGCGGCGTTGAGGTTGCCGTCCGCCGGCTTGGTGCCGACGAGCAGCGCGGCGAAGCCCAGCAGGATGATGGAAAAGTAGGCGAGCGAGTACAACGGCTGCCACACGGCGTTGCGGCGGATCGCTTGGCCGCTCTTCGCGGCGTACGACATCTGGAACAGGTGCGGGAACACCCAGTTGCCCAGGGCCACGTTCATCGCCGACGTCATCAGCCAGACAGGTCCCGTGGGTGAGGTGGGGTCGACGCCGGGCAGCTTGCCGATGCCGGGGTGGGCCTGCTCGGCGAGCCGGAAGACGTCGAACATGGACGCGGCGCCGACCTTCGCCGCCACGGTCGCCGACAGCAGCACCACGACGAGGACCATCAGGATGTCCTTGACCGCCGCGGCGAAGGCGGCGGAGCGCAGGCCGGCCAGGTAGACGAAAGCCAGCATGACCACCGCTGCGATGATGACCGCGGCGGTCGTCGACAGGGCGCCACCCAGTGCCAGCTGCACGATCAGACTCAGGCTGACCAGCTGGATCTGCACGTACACGACGAGGGCGGCGATACCGACGACACCGGCGACCACGCCGAGCCACGGTGCATCGAACCGGGCCGCGAAGAAGTCGCCCTGGGTGATCAGCCCGTACTTCCGGCCGGCGCGCCAGATCTTGGGCATCAGCCAGTAGCCGAGCGCGTAGCTGAGTGACACCGAGCAGAAGGCCAGGTAGGCCGGCGCGCCGAGCGCCCAGGCGTAGCCGGAGATGCCGAGCACGGCGAAGGTGGTGTACACCTCGCCGGCGTTGATGAACCAGAAGACCAGGGTGCTGAGGCGTCGACCTCCGACGGCCCATTCCGTGACGTTGGCGGTGCGCGCCGCCCGCCGCCCGTACCCGACGGCGCCGACCATGGTGCTCAGCACGATCACCAGCACGATCGCGAGGGTCATGCCTGCTCACCCGCCCTCGGCTCGGTCGCCGCCGCGAACTGCCGCTCCTCTTCGTCGACACCGGCGGCCCGGTCGAGCCGGAACACCACGCCGACGATGATCGTCGTGGCGACGATGCCGAGCATCTGCCAGAGCATCGGGAACGGGATGTGCAGCGGCGCCAGCTCGACGTCGTTGACGACGGGCACCAGGGCGACCTGCCAGATGAACGGGATCACGAGTAACCACCGGTGGACCATGGATCGACGCGCCGGGGCGTGCTCGGGGGGATCGAGCGATGCCATGACTCTCCTGAAGTCCGATCGGCGGTACGGCCGCCGTCACCCGCCTGTGCAGCGGTACTGCACAATGAGCCGCGACGCTAGGCCGACCGATGCCGCTCGTCAAGACCTGGGAGGCCCAAGCCGTGCCCGGTTGACGTCCACGTCACAAGCCCCTACCGTCCAGTGCCAAATATGCAGTGAGGCTGCATGGATCGGCTGGAGACGGGGGAGGGGTGCAAGGTGATCGGGCACCGGCTGCACGAGTTGCGCACCGCCCGCGGCCTGAGCCTGCGCACCCTTGCCGCCGAGGCGGGCGTGTCCCCGACGCTGCTCAGCCAGATCGAGCGAGGCGTCACCGAGCCGAGCCTGGCGACCCTGCGCCGGCTCGCCACGGTTTTCGGCGAGTCCGTCGCGTCGCTGTTCGCGGACCCCACCGCGCCGTCGGTCTGGATCAGCCGGCCGGGGGAGCGTGTGAGCCTCGGCGCACCGAACGGGCAGATCCGGTACGAGCGGCTCACCCCCGGCAACGGCCAGCTCGAGGTGCTGCACGCGACCCTCGCCCCCGGCGAGGTCTCCAGCACGGAGCTGTGGAGCCATCCGTCCCTGGAGTGCGCGTACGTGGTCGCCGGCACGCTGACCGTCGAGGTCGACCGGGCGACATACACCGTCGTCGCCGGCGAGAGCATCACCCTCGACTCCAACCAGCCACACCGATACCGCAACACCTCCGACACGTCGACCGAGATCGTGCTGGCCATCAACCCGCCGACGCCTTGAGCGCCGGCGCTGCGAAGGGGGGCGACATGGCCGAGACCGAGCCGGACACCGGGGTCGACGGCGACATGGAGCTATACGACCTGCGAGTCCTCGTGGAGCGGATCGAGGGCCGCTCGGTGTGCGGGATGCGGGTCGGCGACTGGTTCGAGGTCACCAACAGCGCCCACCTCCGGCTGCCCGAGGGCCGGCACTTCTGCGTGTACGCACTGGCGTCGGTGCTGCCGTTCCTTGCGGCGAAACAGCGGGACCTGGCGGCCGGGGACTGGCTGGCCCAGGACTCGTTGTTCGCCTGCCCCGATCCGGAGGAACGGTTGATCATGCGGGTGGAGCGCACGTGCCGACGCCGGATGAACTCGGCTGACCTGACCTGAGAGCGAAGCTAGGAGTGACGTGAGCGCCGTGGAGTTCGGCCTCGGCCTGCAGAGCGACAAGCGGGCCGGTGACTATGGGCGGTTGGCGCGTAGCGCGGAGCGAGCCGGCTTCGACGTGCTGACCGTGTTCAGTGACCTGATGTATCAACCGCCCATCTTCCCCCTGCTGGAGATGGCCGCCGCCACCGAGCGCGTGCGGCTCGGCGCGGCCTGCCTGAACCCGTACTCGATGGCTCCGTACGAGATCGCCGGCCAGGTGGCCGCGCTCGATCTGGCGTCGCACGGTCGCGCGTACCTCGGGCTGGCCCGGGGCACCTGGCTGGGTGCCGTCGGCATCGACCAGCCCCGGCCGCTGACCGTGCTGAACGAGGCGGCGCAGGTCGTCTACCGGCTGCTGCGCGGCGACACCGGCGGCTTCGACGGCCAGGTGTTCCAGCTCGCCTCGGACACCGGCCTGCGCTACCGGGTGCACCGCCCTGACCCGCCGTTGCTGATCGGGGCCTGGGGCCCGAAGGGCGCCGCGCTCGCCGGCCGGATCGCCGACGAGATCAAGGTCGGGGGGAGCGCCAACCCCGCCATGGTCCCTGTCATCCGCGGCCGGGTACGAGTCGGCACCGAGCGGGCCGGCCGCCGCGTCGACGACGTCGGGATCGTGTTCGGCGCGGTCACCGTCGTCGACAGTGACGGCCGGGCCGCCCGGGCCCGGGCGCGCACGGAGGTGGCCATGTACCTCGCCGTCGTCGCCGACCTGGACCCCACGGTGGAGCTCCCGAGTGACCTGCTGGACCGGGTCAAAGCCCTCGTCGACGCGGGCCACCACGAGGAGGCCGGTCGCCTCGTCCCCGACGACGTGCTCGACCTGTTCGCCTTGTCCGGTACCCCGGAGCAGGTGGCCGCGCAGGCGCAGGCCCTCGTTGACGCCGGGGTGCGCAGGGTCGAGTTCGGCACCCCGCACGGACTCGAGGACCAACGCGGAGTGGACCTGCTCGGTGGCGCGGTGCTGCCTATGCTCCGCCGGTAGCTGCCGCCACCGCAGCTGGCGCCGGCATCACATCCCGACGCGGACCCCGGGTTCTCGACGTCTGCCTATGGCTCACCGGTCGATCGCGGCATGGTGATCGCCTGTCTGTCGGATACCGCTGCACTGCGGCCGTCGATTCGAAGAGGCGGACGTCGGTCGGCGTGCCAGCCGCGTCCCGACCCGGCCCAGCTACCGAAACCAGCCCGTGGTCACCACGCGCTCCATCCGGCGAGGTCGTCGCGAACGACCCGGCCGCCCTTCATGATCCAGCGCACTCCACGGAACGCCGAGGTGTCTTGCGACGGGTCGGCGTCCATGGCGATCAGGTCGGCGAACCGACCGGGCTCCACGGTGCCGAGGTCGGCCTCGGCGCCCAGCCAGCGGGCCGGACCGAGGGTGCCGGCGTAGAGGGCGCGGGCTGGGCCGATGCCGCCCTCGGACATGTACTCGAGCTCCCGGACGGAGGCGCTGGTGCCCTCGAAGTTCCAGAACGGAGGCATGTCGCTGCCGAGCAGCACCTGCACCCCGGCCCTCACCGCCGTGGTGTAGCTCTCCAGGTGGCGCGGACCGGCATCGAGGGATCGGCGCTGCATCCAGTCCGGGACGCCCAGCTCGTCGAAGAACTTCTTGCACCGGGTGACCAGCAGGGTGGGCACCAGGGCGGTGCCCCGCTCCGCCATGTCGGCGGCCACCTCGGGGGTCAGTTGGTAACCGTGTTCCACACAGTCCAAACCGAGCCGGACCGCTTCGGCGATGACAGCAGCCGGTCCGGCGTGCGCGGTGACGCGCCGCCCCCAGGCGTGTGCCGTCTCGATCACCGCAGCCATCTCGTCGGCGGACAGCTGTGGAGTGTGGATGGCCTCGTGCTCGCCGGCGATGCCCCCGGAGATCATCACTTTGATCAGATCGGCTCCAGCCTTGATCTGGCTGCGTACCCCACGGCGGAACCCGTCCGCGCCGTCGCATTCCAGGGTGTCGCTGCCCTCGTGGCCGTGCCCGCCGGTGCAGACCAGGGCTCGACCAGCGGTGAAAATGCGGGGCCCGAGCACCCGCCCCGCCTGGATCGCGCGGCGTAGCGCGAAGTCCGCATGATCCTTCTCGGCGACGCAGCGGACCGTGGTCACCCCGCTGAGCAGGGTTCGCCGGGCGCCATCGGCCATGTACAGGGCCAGCTCGTGGGCGTTCATGCTCTTCACCTCGTCGCCGCCGCTGCCAGGCAGGGACAGCGACAGGTGGGTGTGCATGTTCACCAACCCGGGGGTGAGGTACCCGCCGGCCAGGTCCATCTGTTCCACGTCACCGGCGCTCCGCGCCATGGGGACCACGTCCGAGGCCGGGCCCACCGCGGCGATGCGCTCACCCTCGATCCAGACTGCCGCGTCGCTCAGCGGCGCTGTCCCGTCGGTCACCCGACCATCGACCACCGTGCAGTTCACCAGTACGACGGAGCCCGACGATCCGTGATTCATGCCCCCACCCTCCGCGCCCCGGGGTCGTCCACCTCATGTGAGCGCTCGAACCCCACGCACATTCGCCTTGCAGCGCAAAATGTGGCAACGTTTGCGCAGCGGGCGCTGAAGCAGCATAGCCAGCGCCATCGAGGCGCGCCACCGCCGTGGGATCATGGTGTGGTGCCGGGAGAGGACAGCGTGGTGGTGGACCTTCGCCAGGTCGCGGCGGTGAGCGGGGTCTCCCTCAGCACGGCCTCCCGGGCGCTGTCCGGGTCAGGGCGGGTCAGCGACGCCACCCGGCAGCGGGTCCGCCGGGTGGCGGAGGACCTCGGCTACCGTCCCAACGCGCTCGCCCGCGGTCTGCGCACGAGTCACTCCCGGCTGATCGGGTTGGTCGTCACGAACCTCGTGAACGCCTCGTTCCATGCCATCGCCGAGGTCGTGCACAACCGGCTGAAGCTGTCCGGGTACCACCTGGTCCTGTGCATCACGGGAGGCGACGTCGAGGAGGAGCGGGCGTACGTGGAGACGCTGCGCGACCACAACGTCGACGGCGTCATCGTCGTGGGATCCGATGCCACCGCCGTCGAGCAGTTGCGGGCCACCGGCATCCCCACGGTCCACCTCGCCCGGCAGCCCCGGCACCCCGCCGGCGACTGCGTGCTGGGAGCAGACCTCGAGGGTGCCCGGGAGGCCACCCGGTACCTGCTGGGCCTGTCGCATCGCCGAATCGCCCTGGTGGCCGGCCCGTCGACCGTGACGTCGGGCTACGAGCGGCTCGCCGGTTACCGGCTCGCCATGGACGAGGCGGGCGTGCCCTGCCGCGACGAGCTGATCGTTCAGGGGCCGCTGGAGCCGGCCTCGGGTGTCCAGGCGGTCGCCCGGCTGCTCGCCCTTCCCGCGCGACGGCGGCCGACCGCCGTGCTGGTGACCAATCACGAATCGGCCTTCGGGCTGCTGCCGGCGTTGCGCGAGCGCAGGGTACGGATTCCCGACGACCTGAGCGTGCTCTGCTACGAGGACGCGGATCTGCTGCGGTGGTGGGACCCGGCGATCACGGTGATGAACAACAACGCCGCCCGGATGGGTGAGCTCGCGGTGAACATCCTGCTCGAACGGATCGCCGCGAAATCCGGCGCCGATGGGGCCATGTGGACCGAGTACCGCGTCGGCGCCCAGTTGGTCGTCCGCGACTCGTGCGCTGTCGCCGAATCGTGACCTCCCGGTTCGCGGGAGGGCTCTTGACATCAACTCTCATCATGGCGCAAGTTGTGGAAACGTTTGCTCACGGCGGTCCGGACGTCCGCCCGGCAATCCTTCTGTAGTCCGGCCCTTTGGAGGCCCGCATGAAGATCCGGTCTGCCGGGGCGCTCGTAGCCGCCCTGGCGCTGGCGGGCTCGCTCGCGGCGTGCGGCGGCGGCTCGACCTCCTCGTCGAACAGCCAGCAGGCTGGCGGCACACTCGTCATCGACAACGCGTTCCAACTCAAGACCGCCGACCCCGGTCGCACATTCGAGCCGACCGGGTTGATGATCCACCAGGCGATGTACGACACGCTGCTGACCTTCAAGGGCAGCGACGTGAAGAAGCCGGTTCCGGACCTCGCCGAGTCCTACACCCCGTCTGCGGACGGCAAGACCTACACGTTCAAGCTCCGCACCGATGCGAAGTTCTCCGACGGCTCCCCGGTCACCTCGGCTGACGTCGTCTTTTCGCTCAACCGGGTGAAGAACCTCAAGGGGAACCCGTCGTTCCTCATGGACGGCCTCACCGTCACCGCTCCGGACGCGAACACCGTGGTGATCACCAGCGAGAAGCCCAACGCGGCGGTGCCGTTCATCGTGCCGAACCCGGCGCTCGGGATCCTGAACTCCAAGGTGGTCAAGCAGAACGGCGGCAGCGACGCCGCCGGCGCGGACAAGTCCGACACCGCGGAGGCCTTCCTCAACTCCAAGTCCCAGGGCAGCGGGCCGTACGTCCTCAACAGCTACAGCACCACCACTCAGGTGGTGCTGACCGCGAACGAGAAGTACTGGGGCCCGAAGCCGAAGTACAGCAAGGTCGTCATCCGCAACGTGCAGGCCAACGTGCAGCGGCTCAACGTCGTCAAGGGTGAGTCGCAGATCGCGGTCGACCTTTCGCCGGACCAGGCGAAGGGCCTCGACCAGCTCCAGGTCGTCAGCGGCGCCTCGCCCAACGTCTTCTTCACGTTCACGAACAACAATCCGGCGATCTCCAAGACCACGAGCAACCCGAAGTTCCAGGAGGCCGTCCGGTACGGCATCGACTACAAGGGACTGGTCGACCTTGCCGGTCAGGGAGCGGTGCAGGCGCCGGGTGTCGTCCCGTCGATGTTCCTCGGTTCCCTCACGAGCGGCGACGCCGTCACCCGCGACGTGGACCGGGCCAAGGCAGCGCTCGCCGCGTCGGGTCTGTCGAACCCGACCGTGAAGCTCAGCTACCCGAGTGACGTCCAGGTCAACGGGCTCAACTTCGGCGACCTGGCCGCTCGAGTTCAGGCCAACCTCAAGGACGTCGGCATCACCGTCAACCTGGCGCCGGCGTCGGTGCAGGCCGCCCTGGACACCTACCGGGGCGGCAAGGAAGAGATGGGGCTGTGGCAGTGGGGGCCGGACTATCCGGACCCGAGCGACTACCTCAACTTCCTGCCCGGTCAGCTCGTCGGCCTGCGCGCCGGCTGGGCCAAGGGCGCCGACCCGCAGCTGGAGGCGCTGGGCCAGCAGGCCGCGACCACCGTCCAGGACGACCAGCGCGCACCGCTGTACGTGCAGATCCAGCAGTCGATGAACACGTCGGGGCCGATCATGCCGCTGATCCAGTCGGCGCAGATCCTCGTCGGCGCGAAGTCGGTGAAGAACCTTCAGTCCAACGCCGTCTGGCTGGTCAACATCCGTGAGCTTGACTGAGCAGAGTGCGGCTCCCTCCGTAGCGGGCCGGCAACGGCCGGCCCGCTTCGGACGGGGCCTGCTGCGGTTCCTCGCCCGGCGGATCGGCGCCGCCGCGCTGCTGTGCGTCGGGATCACGCTGGTCTCGTTCATCCTGACCCAGCTGGTGCCCGGCGATCCGGCGACGGCGAACCTCGGCCAGCGGGCCATCGGCGACCCCGCAGCGGTCGAGGCGTTCCGCACCAAGTACGGCTTGGACAAGCCGCTGCCCGTGCAGTACGTGACCTACCTCGGCAACGTGCTGCACGGCAACCTCGGTGAGTCCCAGCAGAGCCATCGGGCGGTGGCCCAGGACCTCGCCGAGTACGTGCCGGCGACCATCGAGCTCGCGCTCTTCGCGATCGTGCTGTCGCTGCTGGTCGGCGTCGCGTTCGGCATCGTCGCGGCGATCACCCGGGACCGCTGGCCCGATCAGGTGCTCCGGGTGGTGAGCCTCGGCGGCGTGTCGATGCCGACCTTCTGGGTCGCGCTCGTCGCGTTCTATCTGCTCTTCTTCAAGTTCGGCCTGCTGCCCGGCGGCGGACGGCTCGAACCCGGCATGGCCGCGCCACCCCACGTCAGCGGCTTCTACACCCTCGACGCAGCCCTCGCCGGGCAGTGGGACGTCTGGTCGTCGGCGGTGCGCCATCTCGTGCTTCCGTCGCTCGTGCTCGCGGTGTACACCGTCGGCATGCTGATGCGCTTCACCCGCGCGTCGATGCTGGAGATCCTCGGCAACGACTACGTGCGGGCGGCCCGGGCCAAGGGCCTGCCCGAGCGGGTGGTCATCCTGCGCCACGTACTGCGCCCTGCGCTGGTCGCCATCATCACCGTGGCCGGGGTCGCGTTCGGCAGCCTGCTGTCCGGGGCCGTGCTGGTGGAGAACATCTTCTCCTGGCCCGGCCTGGGCCAGTACGCGTACCGCAGCGCCGTCAACCTCGACCTGCCGGCCATCATGGGCGTCAGCGTCGTCGTGGCGGCCGTCTACATCGTCATGAACCTGCTCGTCGACCTCCTCTACGGGGTCATCGATCCGAGGATCCGGCTGACATGACCGTCACCGACCCCGCACTGGTGGATCTGCCCGTCAGCAGCCGCCGCGACCGTGCCGCCGTCCGATCGCCATGGCGGCAGCCGCTTGCGCTCGTCGGCGCCGCGCTCGTCGTGCTGTGGGTGCTCATCGCCGTCTTCGCCCCGCTGCTGGCGCCCCACGGACCGCTCGAGCAGCTGGCCCCGAAGCTGCAGGCCCCCTCCGGTCAGCACTTCTTCGGCACCGACGAACTCGGTCGCGACGTGTTCAGCCGGGTCATCTACGGCTCGCGCATCTCGCTGCCCCTGGCCTGCCTGCTGGTCGTGCTCGCCACGGTGCTCGGGGCGATCGTCGGTACGATCGCCGGCTTCTTCGGTGGGTGGGTCGACAGCGCCCTCATGCGCCTGGCCGATCTGGTGTTCGCCTTCCCCGGCATCATCCTGGCGATGGCGGTCGCCGCGGCACTCGGGCCGCAACTGCGCAATGCCGTCCTGGCGGTCGTCGTGGTGTCCTGGCCCTCGTACGCCCGCCTGGTACGGGGCCTGGTGCTGTCCGCCCGAAGCTCCGAGTACGTGGCCGCCAGCCGCCTGCTCGGCTCGTCCGCGCTGCGGACCATGCTCGTCGACCTGCGACCCAACATCGCCGGGCCGGTGCTCGTGATGGCCGCGCTCGACGTCGGCAACGCCGTCCTGCTGCTGTCCGGCCTGTCCTTCCTGGGCCTCGGCGCGCAGCCGCCGGCGGCCGAATGGGGCGCCATGGTCGCCGCCGGCGCCGCCAACTTCGACCGGTGGTGGGTCGGGCTCTTCCCGGGCCTCGCCATCCTCACGGTCGTCCTCGCGTTCAACTTCGTCGGCGACACCCTGCGTGACGCCCTTGACCCGCGCACCGCGCGCGCCATCAGGGACTGACATGGGCGCACTCCTCGAGGTCGAGAACCTCACCGTCTGGCTCGCCACCCGCGGCGGGCCCCAGAAGGCCGTCGACGGCGTCTCGTTTCACGTCGACGCCGGCGAGATCTTCGGACTGGCGGGCGAGAGCGGCAGTGGTAAGACCATGACCGCCATGGCGCTGCTCGGCCTGCTTCCGCACGCCGCCGGCACCAGCGGCCGCGCTGTGTTCGACGGGCGGGACCTGCTGTCGATGTCCGCCAAACAGCTCCGCGCCGTGCGCGGGCGGCACATCGCCATGGTGTCGCAGGACCCGTCGACCAGCCTGCATCCGATGCTCACCGTCGAGACGCAGCTGACCGAACACATGCGCCACCATCTCGGGCTCGGCAGGTCCGAGGCGCGCGCCCGGGCCATCGATCTGCTCGCCACGGTACGGATCCCCGATCCGGAGCGGGCTTTGTCGGCCCATCCCGCCCAGTTCTCCGGCGGCATGCGCCAGCGCATCGCCATCGCGGTGGCGCTGGCGTGCCAGCCACGCCTGCTGCTGGCCGACGAGCCCACCACCGCGCTCGACGTCACCGTGCAGGCGGGCATCCTGCGGCTGCTCGACCGGCTCCGCCGGGAGCAGGACCTCGCCGTCGTGGTGATCACCCACGACCTCGGCGTGATGTCCGCCATCACCGACCGGATCTGCGTCATGTACGGCGGCCGGCTGGCCGAGGTCGGCCTGCGGCAGGACGTGCTGAACCAACCCCGGCATCCGTACACGCGAGGGCTGCTCGACGCGCTTCCGCATCCGGAGGGCGGGGCGGCGGCGCTGCGACCCATCCCGGGCAGCCCCCCGCCGCTGGGCCGGGTACCCGAGGGCTGCCCGTTCCATCCGCGCTGCGCGTTCGCGCTCCCGAGTTGCCGGACCGACCGCCCGGCGCCGGTCCTTGTCGGCGAGGCACACGCGTCGGCCTGCCCACCCGATCCGTTCGGAGGTGCCGCGTGAGCGCGCTGCTGGAAGCGACCGGACTCGCGGTGGAGTACCACCGGCGCGGCGGTCCGACGGTACGGGCGGTCGACGGGGTCGACCTGCGCCTGGACCGCGGCGAGATCCTCGGCCTGGTCGGCGAGTCCGGATGCGGCAAGTCGACGCTCGGTCGCGCGGTCGTGGGACTGCTGCCCGCCGCCGCCGGCGACATCCGCTTCGACGGCCACCCGGTCGCGCCGCTCGGGCGGCGCCGGCGCCCCCGGCAGCTGCGCGGGCTGCAGATGGTGTTCCAGGACCCCTATGGGTCGCTGAACCCACGTCGGCGGGTCGGCGAGCAGATCGCCGACGGGTACCTCCTCGGCGGCGTCGCCCGCGCCGAGACGGTACGCCGGGCCGGCGAGCTCCTGGAGCGCGTCGGGCTGGCGGCAGACGCGGCCAGCCGCTACCCGCACGAATTCAGTGGCGGCCAGCGCCAGCGCATCGCCATCGCCCGGGCGCTGGCCACCGACCCGAGCTGCATCATCGCCGACGAGCCGATCAGCGCGCTGGACGCATCTGCCCAGGCGTCCGTGGCCAACTTGCTTGTCGCGCTCGTTCGCGAACTGGACATGGGCATGGTGTTCATCTCGCACGACCTGTCCGTGGTGCGGCAGATCGCCGACCGCACCGCGGTCATGTACCTGGGCCGCGTGGTCGAGGTCGGACCCACCCAGCAGATCTGGTCCGCGCCGGCGCACCCGTACACCCAGGCGCTGGTCTCCGCCGTCCCGCGCGCCGACGGGGCCGGCGTGCTGCCGATCGAGCTGCCGGGCGATGTGCCCGACCCGGCGCGTCCGCCGGCCGGCTGCCGGTTCCACCCGCGCTGCCCCCTCGCCCGACCGGAGTGCGTGCGGCACGACCCGCCGCTCGCGGTCCTGCAGGGGGATCGGGCGGTGGCGTGCGTGCTGCAGCAGGCCGGTGAACCGGCGCGCCCGCTCGATGAGCTGGAGCCGGCGGCGTCGCCGGTGCAGAAGTAACGGTGACCCGGGTAGGGGAGGGCACGGCGTGAGCACGGATGCGACATCGGTTCTGGCCGGTCTGACGGAGCAGTTCTGGACCTGGCGGCTGGCTCGCGCACCACGTACCCGCGACGACATCCCGCGGGCGGTCCGGCCCACGAGGTGGCGCCCCGCGTGGGACTCCGCGACGGTGGCCGATGACCTCCGGTTCGTGGCCGACATCGAGCGTCGGCGCAGCGCCGTCGCACCCTCCGACGATCCGCGGGTGGAGGTACCGCGGCGGCTGCTCGCGTCGGCGACGGCACGGGTGCGCTGGGAGCTGGAGATTCTCCGCAGCTGGCAGCGCGACCCCTGGTTCTACCTTGACCAGACCATCGGCCACGTCTTCGACGCGCTGCTTCCGCCGGACCCGTTCGATTCCGCGCGCAGCGCCGACGTCGTCGAGCGGCTCCGGTGGATCCCCGCCACCCTGGACACCGCGCGGGACAACCTGGCCGATACCGGCGTCCGCGAGTTCGCCGAGCTCGCGCTCGGGGACAGCGCCGATGCGCCGCACCAGCTTCGTACCGCGGTAGACCGGCTGGCGCCGCTGCTGAGCGCGGAATGGCGCGAGGCCGCCGTGTCGGCTGCCGCCGAGGCGGCGCAGGCGCTCGCGGCGTGGAGGTCCTGGCTGACGGACCAGCTGCCAACGTTCTCCCCACACCAGCCGGTCGGCCGGGAGGGCTTCGGATTCTTCCTCCACCGCGTCGCCCTGCTGCCGTACTCGACCGAGGAGATCCTCGCCTTGGCGGCGCAGGAGCGGGACCGGGCCGAGGCGTTCGAGCTGTTCGAACGGGCCCGCTCCGGTCCGCCGCAGTGGCCGGCCCCGCCGGCGAGCGCACAGGAGCAGTCCGAGTTGCAACGGGCGGCCGAGCTGCAGGTACGCGCCTTCTACGAGGACCGCAACCTGCTGTCGCAGCCGGCCACCCTGCGGCACTACCGCAACCTGCCGTTGCCCGAGTACCTGGCGCCGCTGCACTGGCTCGGCATGGCCAACGACCTCACCGACGAGCGCAGGCTCGACCGCGACGGCGTCCACTACGTGCCGCCGCCGGGATCCGACCTACCGTACTTCTACCGCGCGAACGCGGCCGACCCCAGAGCCGGGATCGTCCACGAGGGCGTGCACTACCAGCAGCTCACGCTGACGTGGCGGCACCCCGACCCGGCCCACCGACAGTTCTACGACTCCGTGCCCAACGAGGGGATCGCGTACTACAACGAGGAGATGGTGCTTCAGGCCGGCCTGTTCGAGGACGCACCGCTGACCCGCGCCATCCTCTACAACTTCATGCGACTGCGGGCGATCCGGGTGCAGGTGGACGTCAAGCTGGCGCTCGGGGAGATCGACATCGACGGGGCCGCCGCGATGCTGCGCGACCTCGTGCCCGTGGATCTCGAAACCGCCCGGCAGGAGGCCGCCTTCTTCGCGGCCACACCCGGGCAGGGTCTGTCGTACCAGGTGGGCAAAGCGCAGGTGCTGCGTCTGCTGGCGGACGTGGGGCGGCGCGGGCGAGAGGGGTTCGACCTGCGGGCCTTCCACGACACCGTGTGGGCCGACGGCAACCTGCCCATCGCGGTCCAGCGGCTGCAGATGTTGGACGACGCCGAGGACCTCGCCCGGGCCGACGCTCTGGCGGAGGCCAGCGCCGACGTACGGCGCCTCGCCGAGGACCTTCTCACCGCCATCACCACCGGCGACGTGGACCGGGTCGACGAGTTCTACGCCGACGACATCCGGGTGTGGCACAACTACGACGGCGTCGGACGTGACAAGGCGGAAAGCTTGGACGCCGTTCGCCGGATCGCGGAACACTACGAGGGCTTCCGCGCGGTCGACGTGCGCATCGACGTAGTACCGGACGGATACGTCCAGCGCTGCGTGTTCCGTGGTCGCGAGCGGAGCACCGGCGCCGAGTTGGGCGTCGACGCCATGATGCGCGTCGACGTGCGGAACGGTCGGGTGGTCCGGATCGCGGAGTACACCGATCCCGCTCAGGGCACCACGCCCGAGCAGGGCACGGCATCCCCAGCCGCAACCGGTGCGGCCGTAGCCGGCCGCCGGTTCCGCGACGGCACGGGCTGGGAGGAGTCCGCCGGATACTCCCGCGCCGCCCGGCAGGGAAACAGCATCGCGGTCAGCGGTACGACCGCGCACGGCCCGGACGGGTCGGCGCTGCACCCCGGCGACACATATGCCCAGACCGTCGAGTGCCTGCACCGGGCAGTGGCAGCGGTGGAGAAGCTCGGCGGCGCGCGGACCTCAGTGCTGCGCACGCGCCTGCTGCTCGCGCCCGGCGCTGACTGGCAGGCAGCGGCGCGTGCCCACGCGGAGATGCTGGGAGACGTGGCCCCGGCGAACAGCACGTACGTCGTGGGCTCGCTGATCGGACCGGACTTCCTCGTCGAGGTCGAGGTCGACGCGGAGGCTGCGGCCTGATGACGTACTCGCTGCGGGTGAACAACGACCTCGACGTCGCCACCCTCGTGGACCTCGCGCAGCGTGCCGAGCGGTACGGCTTCGACCAGCTGTGGGTGTCCAACGACCTGTTCCTTCGCTCCGCGCCGGTGCTGCTCGGGGTGCTCGCCGCGAAGACGGAACGGCTCAAGCTCGGAGTGGGGATCATGAACCCGTACTCCGCGCACGTCTCCGAGATCGTCATGATGGCGGCGACCATGCAGGAGGCCACGGGCGGCCGGTTCCTGCTCGGCGTCGCGGCCGGGTCGGCCGAGTTCCTCGCCTGGGCAGGACTCGAACGACCGAGGCCGCTGGCGAAGACCGCGGAAACCGTCCGAGTGGCCCGAGCCCTGCTGGGTGCCGGCGACGTGGACGGCAAGCTGCCGGACTGGTTCGGCCCCCTGTCGCAACTGCGCTTTCCGCTGGCCGACCGGGTGCCGGTGTACGTCGGCGGGATGAGCCCGAAGATGCTGCAGATGGCGGGCCGGCTGGCCGACGGGGTGCTACCGCTGCTGTATCCGCCCGAGCATTTCACCGAGGCACGGGCGCAGGTGATGCGTGGGGTGCAGGAGGCCGGCCGGGCGCCGTCCGACATCGACATCCCGGCCTGTTTCTGGGTGTCGGTCGCAGACGACGCCGACGCGGCGCGGCTCGCGCTGGCTGCCAAGATCGCCTATTACGGGCCGTCCTTCGCGCCGTACCTGCTCGCCCGGGCCGGCCTCGCGGTCGAGGACTTCGGCCCGGTCACGACCGTGCTGGAGCGTGACGGCCTCGACGCCGCCGCACGGCTCGTCGACGAGAGGATGCTGGCGCTCGGCATCACGGGCAGCGTGGCGCAGGTGGTCCAGCGCTGCCAGTCCGTGCGGGAGATGGGCGCCACGCACCTGTCGTTCGGGCCACCGCTGGGCCCGGACGTGCGGGAAGCACTCGACGTGCTGGGGACTGAGGTGCTGCCGGCCCTGGCAACAGGTGGAGGGTGAAGCAGCATCTCGAACGACGGCTGTCGTCCTAGG
>JBARAE010000623.1:0-1959 GCA_049791715.1 Micromonospora sp. | reverse complement strand
GCGCTCGATCAGCTCGGCGGCGGCGGTCCGGGCCGTCCGCTTGCCGGCACCGCCGGCCAGCACCGCGATGGTGACGTTCTCCAGCACGGTCATTGAATAGAACGGCCGCATCAGCTGGAACGTGCGGGTCATGCCCGCGGCGGTCACCTTGTGCGGCGCGTGCCCGGTGATCTCCTTGCCATCCAGGTGCACCCGGCCGGAGTCCGGCCGCAAAGCGCCCGCGATGAGGTTGAACATGGTGGTCTTGCCGGCCCCGTTGGGCCCGATGACGCCGAGGATGCTGCCCTCGGCGGCCTCGAAGCTCACCTCGTCGACCGCGCGCAGGCCCTTGAACGACTTGGAAATGCCGTCGACCCGAAGCAGTGTCATCGTCGGGACCACCTTTGACGGATCGTTCCGTAGATGCCTTTTGGCAGGAGCAGCACGATGACGATCAGCAGCGTGCCGTAGACGATCACGTCCAGGCCGCTGCGCCCCTGCAGGAAGTCCAGCGCGGGCGGCGGGTTGCGCAGCATCGTCGCCGTCACGTCGTTGAGCGGGCCCATCACCACGGAGCCGATCACCGGACCCCAGATGGTCGCCACGCCGCCGATCACCGCGGGCAGGATCGCCTGGATCGACACGCTCGACCCGAACGCCAGGTCGGGGTCGATGAACAGGAAGTACTGCACGTAGAAGGTGCCGGCGACCGCGGTGATCGCGGCGGAGAGCGCCATCGTCAGCAGCTTGTAGCGCATCACCGGGATGCCGACCGCGGCCGCCGCGTCCTCGTCGTCGCGGGCCGCCTTGGCGAACTGCCCGGCCGGCGAGCGGACGAACTGCACGCTGATCACCAGCGCGATGACGGTGAGCCCGAGCGCGATCCAGAAGTAGTTTGGCGAGGTCGGCTCGAACTGGATCCACCACCACGAGCTGTCGGGGCGCAGCGGCACGTGGTAGCCGACCGCGCGGTTGACGAAGTCGCTGTTGGTCGCCCAGAGCCGGAGCATCTCGGCGAACGCGAAGGTGGCCAGCGCGAAGTAGGCGCCGCGCAACTTGTAGCGCAGCGCGAGGAAGCCGATCAGCGTGGCGAACGCTGCGGCGATCACCACGCCGGCGAGCATCCCGATCCACGGCGAGACCTGGTGCTCGACCAGGAGCCAGGCGCCGGCGTACGCGCCGATGCCGAAGTAGGCCGCGTGGCCGAAGCTGAACATGCCGCCGAAGCCACTCATCATGTTCCAGCCGATGCTCATCAGGGCGAAGATGAGCACCCGCACCGCGACCGAGGCCTGCGCCGGCGGAAGAATCAGCGGCAACGGCACCAGCAGCACGGTGAGCACCGCGATGGCCACCAGGTGCCGGTTCCACGGCAGGCGGGGCAGCGGCTTTCCGGCCGATGTCTGCGGCGCCGGCGCGTCGGTGGCGGTCGTCATGCCGACCTCCCGAAGAGTCCCTGCGGGCGCAGGAAGAGCACGAGCACGAAGACGATGAACACCGACAGCAACGGCGACTGTCCGGGCAGGTAGATGCCGCCGAGCTGCTCGGCCAGCCCGATGACCAGACCGCCGACCAGCGCGCCGACCACGTTGCCCATGCCACCCAGCACGACCACCACGAACGCCACGATGTTGAACAGCGAACCGGTGGTGGGCTCGATGGTGACCAGCGGCGCGACCAGCGTGCCGGCGGCGCCCGCGCAGGCGGTGCCGAGCGCGAAGGTCACCGCGTAGATCACCCGGGTGTCGATGCCGACCAGCTGCGCGCCGGTGTCGTTGGCGGCCACCGCGCGGATCGCTGTGCCCAGCCGGGTGCGCTGCAGCAGCAGGTAGAGCAGTCCGGCCAGGATCAGTGCGCCGACGAAGGCGAGGATCCGGGACAGGTTGGCCACCGCGTCGAAGATCGGCACGCTGCGGTCGCCGGGCAGCGCCACCGAGCGCGGGTTGGCGCCGAAGAACAGCAGCAGCGCGTTCTCGATGA
>JBARAE010000622.1:0-7081 GCA_049791715.1 Micromonospora sp. | reverse complement strand
GCCGAGGTCAGCAAGTGGGCCCACAAGAACGGCTGGACCAACGGCGACTGGCGCGGTTACGTCAACGCCCGCTACACCGACGAGGCCACCATCGTGGTCCGCCCGAACGAGACCGGCTTCGAGGTCTGGCGCAAGGAGCCGGGCCAGCACCTGACCGGCCGCCCCGACGAGTACCCGGCCACCAGCGTCCGTGAGGCCGTGGACCTGCTCGTCGCCCTGCGCATCCTGCCGGACCGGTTCAGCCGGGCCTTCTACGCCGGCGTGGACGCCTGCCAGCCCACCATGCGGCGCCTCGTCGACGGCTTGGTCTTCGGCAGCGCCCGGGACTACGTGCGGCTGCGCCAGCAGGCCGGGGAGTGAGCGCCGTGATCCCCGAGGAACTGCGCGCCGACTTCAACCGCGCCGCCGAGCTGGTCCGCCAGCTGTCCGTCGTCCTGGACCGCATCGAGCACCAGTACGGCGACGACGACCCGACGGGCCTGCGCTACTCCCGCACCGACGACGACGACGAGCCGGTGGCCGCGCCGACGCGCGAGCACTACGGCTTCACCGTGACCGGCCGCGAGCAGCCCGTGTGTGGCGACTCGCACCACCGGCACAACGGCCCGTGCGAGATGTACGCGCCCACCAACTCCCCGGCCGACCTTCGCGGACCCAAGATTCCGCGCTCGTCGTTGCACGGTCGGCCGGGGTCCAAGCTGTCGGCGGATGGTGGCCTGGGGAGGCCTGCCGCCGGCATGGGGACGGCGGCAGTTCTGGGGGGTTCGGCCGCCGTCCCCGCCTTCCCCTACGGCGGTGCGCGATGACCAACCTCGACCGGATCGACGGCGGGTACGCCACCGCGCGGGTCAGCGCCGCCGAGCAGGACAAGCTCGCCCGCGAGGAGCGCGAAGCCGCCGCCCTGGCCTACCTGACCCGCAACGGGCTCGACGACATCGCCGAGATCCTCGGCCTGGTCGAGCAGCCCAAGGCCAAGGGCCGCCAGCGGCTCTACGGGCACAAGGCGGTGTACCGGTGAGCGCGCTCCTGCGGGCACTGTCCCGCCGCATCCGGCTCGCCATCCACCGCCACGACCCGATCGAGTGCCGGTGTGAGCTGACCGAGGCGGACCGCTACCCGAACGGCGGCGCCCTGCCGATCCACGACGGCGGCCGGTCCGGCCTCCACTGCTGGGACTGCTCGACGCCGCACGGCCAGCCGCACGAGCTGTCCTGCCCCGAGGTCTCCACGGAGCAGTTCCGCCGCTACCTGGCGGGTGAGCAGTGAACGCCCGCCTGTGCGCTGAGTTGCGCGCCATCAAGCCGGTCACCGACGACGACATCTGCACGAAGTACACCGCCCAAGTCAAGGCCATGACCGACGAGCAGCTGGCCCGGGAGGTCGCCCGCGTGGAGGCCCTGCCCGGCAGCGGCTACCGGCGCATCGCCAACGACGAGGCCGACCGCCGCACCGCCACCGCCTGGACCGCCCTCGTCGACCGGATGCGTCCGGCCGGCACCTGGGGGTGGCAGCGATGAGCCTCCTGCTGCGACGGCTGTCCGGGCTGATCCGGGTGGCGCTGCACAACTTCCCCAACCCGCAGCCCGACCTTGACGAGCACTTCCGCACCGCCACGGCCGCCCTGCAGCCCGACGCCCCGCTGTTCACCACCCGCGAGCAGGTCGCGTTCGCCGCCTCGGTGTACGCCACGATCCGCGCCCTGCCCGACACCCACGAGGGAGACCCCCGCTGATGAGCGCCGAGCCCACCATCTACTGGAACTTCACCTACCGCTGCCAGACGTGCTGCGAAACCGTCCAGGTCACCAACGGCGTCGACTCGCACCAGCACGCCGCCGACCTGCCTGCGCTGGTCATCGAGGGCTGCAACGCGGACACCCCGCTGGCCGAGCGGGTGGAGCAGTCGCTCGCCGACTACGACCTGCTCACCGACACAGAGGCGGAGCTGTGAGCATCCTGACTGACCTGGCGCAGGCGTGGCCGCTGGCCCTCATCGCCGGTGGCGTCGGCTTCATCGCCACGTTCGGCCGCGACCCGAAGGCCGACGAGCACGACGTGAGCGACTACGGCGAGGTGGAGGAGCGCGCCTGGCACCGAGGGTTCGACACCGCCCGCCGCTACCAGCCCGCCCTCGCCCCGGCCCGCCGCAACTGGCCGCTGGTCGACCGGCAGCAGCCGGCGACTCCCGAGCTCTGCTCGTCGCCCGACTGCCCGGCCTGTGACGACGGCGAGCTGCCGCCGGCGCCGGAGGGCATGAACGCGGGCAGCCCGATCTTCCGCGCACTGATCTCGGAGCAGGTCGTCGCCGAGCAGATGCGGGAGCAGTACGGCACCACCGACCCGGACGCCATCTCCGCCCGGTTCCTGCGCGAGATCGCCACCGAGGCGGTGGCGGCATGAGCATCGACATCGACGCGATCCGCTCGCGCGCCGAATTCTCCGCCGACCCGTTCCACGCCGAGGACGTCAACGACCTGCTCGCCGAGCTGGACAAGGTGCGCGCCGAACTCGCCGAGTACGCCGAGGGCAACCAGCGGGTGGCCGCCGCGCTGGTCAAGGCCACTGCCCAGCTCGCCAAGCCCTGCGGCTCCTGCCACCCGTGCACCAACTACCGCGACGAGACGTGGCGGGCCGCCGGCCGTACGCCGCCGCACGTCATCGAGTGGGACGACGCCCAGGCCGAGCTGAAGGCGCTGCGCGAGGTCGCCGAGGCAGCGAAGGTCTGGCGGGCGCAGTTCGAGAAGCCGACGAAGCTGCCGCGCATGGCTGCGCTGATCGCCGCCGTGGACGCGCTGCCGAACCCGGCCGACCACCTCGACATCTGCCCCGGCTACGGCTGCCCCGGCTGCCGCGAGACGGAGGCGGGCCGATGAGCATCGACCAGGCAACCCTCGACGCGGTCATCGCCAGCCTCACCACCAAGACCGCGAAGACCAAGCCTCACTGCCTCGCCGACTGCGGTGAACGCCTCGACCCGATGCTCGTCGCCGACCCCGACGACGGCGCCGGCTGGCACATCGGCTGCGAGCCCGCCCCGGCCGGGCCGCCGCCGTCCACCGTCGCTGAGCTCCGCCAGGTGCTCATCGCCTACGACGCCAGCCGCCCCCGGTCCCTGCAGAAGCGGCTCGGCCCATCCGAACTGGGCACCGCCTGCCAGCAGCAGATGGCCCGCAAGCTCGCCGGCGCGCCCCGACGCCCCGTCGACGCCCCCACCTGGGCGCCGTTCCAAGGCACTGCCGTCCACGCCGAGATGGAGAACGTCGTCGCGTTCTGGAACGCCCAGCTCGGCCGGACGCGGTGGCTGGCCGAGGACGACCTCGAGGTGGACCCCGGTCTGCCCGACGTCGAGGGCATCCGCGGCCACGGCGACGCCTTCGACCTCGACCACGGGATGGTCGTCGACTGGAAACACGTCGGCACCACCGCCCTCAACAAGCTGCGCACGGCCAAGCGGATGGGCAAACCGGCCGCGGAGCAGGTGTCCGCGGAGTACCGGGCGCAGGCCCACCTGTACGGCCTCGGCCACCAGCGCAAGGGCCGCGACGTCCGCCACGTCCGCCTCGTCCTGCTGGCCCGCTCGTGGCAGTACGACGACTCCGAGGAATGGACCGAGGCGTACGACCCGGACATCGCCTACCTGGCCATCGACCGGTACTACGCCACCGTCCAACTGCTGCTCGACCTGGACGTGGCCGCCAACCCGGCGTTCATCGCCGCCGTACCGGCCACCCCGAGCAGCGACTCGTGCAAGTGGTGCCCGTTCAACCGGCCCGGCCAGCCGTCCAGCTGGGATGGCTGCGCCGGCGACATCGCAGCGCACCAGCGGCGCATGGACCGCATCACCGACGGGCTCATCGCCCCCTGATCCCCGACGCCCCGCCCGGGGCGACCGGTCAACCGCACACCGCTCAACCGATCAAAGGAGCACACCAGAAATGAACGCCAACGACCTGCTCATGGGTGGCGGCACCAAGTCCGCCAGCTTCCCCACCATCGGCACGTCCGTCTCCGGCCGAGTCGTCCGCGACCCGGAGGCCCGGCAGCAGACCACCCCGGAGGGCACGCCGAAGACCTTCGACAACGGCGACCCGATGATGCAGATCGTCGTCCAGGTCCAGACCGACGAGCGGGACCCCGCCGACCGGGACGACGACGGCGTCCGCGCCATCTACATCAAGGGCAACATGCTCGGCGCCGTCCGCGAGGCCGTCCGCAAGTCCGGCGCCAAGGGCATCGAGGTCGGCGGCACCCTCACCGTCACCTACACCGGCGACGGCGAGAAGAAGCGGGCCGCCTGGAGCGCGCCGAAGCTCTACAGCGCCTCCTACACCGCCCCGGCGGCCGAGGCGGCGAACAACTTCCTGATGGGTCAGCCGACCGCTGCGCCGGTGTCCCCGGCCGCCCCGACGTCCCCGGCTCCGACCGGTCAGCCGCCGGCCGGCGTCGACCCGGCCATCTGGAACGCCATGGGCTCCGACCAGCGGGCCTCCGTCCTCGCCGCCATGCAGGGCAGCCGGTAACCGGTGCCCCAGCGCCGCTGCCAGTCCGCCAAGGACGCCGGGCTGGCAGCGGCCCCCCGGAGCCCCGGCACCACCATCCCGAACCGAACAGCCAGGAGCGACATAGATGACGAGCAGCGAGCACGACGCCACGAGCCTCGACCAGACGATGGTCAGAACCTGGTTCGACGTGCTCTACGTGAACACTCCTGGCCTCGTGCACGTCAGCTCCACCGGCAACTGGGCAGGCCGCGCCTTCACCGACTACGACCAAGCCGCCGCCTACGTCACCCAGCTCGACGCCGCGCAGCCCGAAGGCATCTACCTGCGCGCCACCACCCTCAAGGGCCAGCCCGGCAAGGGCGGCCGAGGTGGCGCCGCCGACAGCCTCGCCCTGCCCGGCCTGTGGGCCGACCTCGACATCGCCGGCCCCGGCCACAAAACCACCGAGCAGCTCCCACCCGACGAGGACGCCGCCCGGCAGATCATCACCAACTCCGGCCTGCCCCAGCCCACGTTGTGGGTGCACTCCGGCGGTGGGCTGTACCCGTGGTGGCTGCTCGACCAGCACGCCGAGGTCACCGACGACAACCTCGCTGACCTTGAGCAGCTGTCCGCCCGCTGGCAGACCGTCATCGGCCGCTCCGCCATCGCACTCGGCTGGCACTACGGCACCGGCGTCGGCGACCTCGCCCGCGTCCTGCGCATTCCCGGCACCGTCAACCGCAAGGAAGGCCTCGCCCGGCCCTGCCGCATCATCGACGCCCGCCCCGAGCGGTACACCCTCGACGAGCTTCGCGCAGGTCTCGCCGCCGCCCTCGAGCGGCACCCCGACCCGCAGCCCGCCCCGATGCCCGCCCCGCGGCGGCTCGAGGTAGTCCGGCCCGCCGGGCACATCAGCCCTAACGACGACTTCGAGGCCCGCACCGGCTGGGACGACCAGCTGCTTCTCGGCGGCGCCGGCTGGACCGTCACCAAGGGCACCCCCGGCTCGTACTGCGAGTGGCGCCGCCCCGGCAAGACCACCGTCGGGATCTCCGCCACCACCGGCAAAGACCCCGCCCGCGACCGGCTCTACGTCTTCTCCGAAGACGCCGGCCTCCCGGTGCAGGAATCCATCACCAAGCCGCACCTGTACGCGCTGCTTCACCACGGCGGCGACGACCGCGCCGCCACCCGCGAACTCGCCCGCCTCGGCTACGGCACCCCGCTCGAGCGCATCGACCTCGCCGCCGAGCAGCGCGCCGCCATCTCCGACCTGCTCCCGCCCGCCACCGCCGCCCGGGTCCTCGCCGCAGTCGACGGCACCGCCGCCCGCGTACTCGCCGAACCGTCGCCCAGCCCCGAGGTGTTCGGCGCCACCGAGGCGGGCATGGCCCGCGCCCTGGTCGCCAACCACGGCGACGTCCTCCGCTACTGCCCGCAGCGCGCCCGCTGGCTCATGTGGGACGGGCACCGCTGGAAGTGGGACGACGCCGAGCAGCACCGCGAGCTCATCCTCGCCCTCGCCGACCGCATCCCCCACGACAAAGACTGGGCCACCTTCCACCGGCGGGCCATGTCCGCCGCCGGAGTCGCCGGCATCGCCCGCCTCGCCCAGCACAACCAGCGCGTCGTCGCCCACTTCGACGACCTCGACTCCAACGCCTGGGAACTCAACACCCCCGCCGGCATCGTCGACCTGCGCACCGGCCAGCTACGTGACCCCGACCCCGCCGCCCTGCACACCCGCACCACCACCGCCCCCGTCGACCTCGCCGCCGACACCGGCCGCTGGCACGAGTTCCTCGCCGACACGTTCGGCGACAACCCCGAACTCATCGCCTACCTACGCCGCCTCGTCGGCTACTCCGCCGTCGGCATCGTCGGCCCCCACGTCCTGCCGTTCTGCCACGGCTCCGGCGGCAACGGCAAAGGCGTCTTCCTCGAGGCCCTCGCCGGGGTGCTCGGTGACTACGCCACCACCGCCCCCGTCGGGTTCCTCATGGCCCAGGCCCACGCCGGCCACGAAACCGAGATCGCCCGACTCGCCGGAGCCCGCATGGTCATCTGCTCCGAGGTCAACGAAGACGACCGGTTCGACGAGGCGAAGGTCAAGATGCTCACCGGCGGGGACAGCCTCACCGCCCGCTTCATGCGCCAAGACCACTTCACCTTCACCCCCAGCCACCAGCTGTGGCTGATGGGCAACCACCAGCCCGCGGTCCGCTCCGGCGGCCGGTCGTTCTGGCGGCGGCTGCGCCTCGTCCCCTTCGAGCACGAGGTGCCCGAAGAGAAGATCGTCGACGACCTGCAAGGCATCCTCGTGCGCGACCACGGGCCGGCGCTGCTCGCCTGGATCGTGGCCGGCGCCGCGCAGTACCACGCCAGCGGCCTCCAGGAGCCCGACAGCGTGAAGGCCGCGACGGCCGAGTACGCCCACGACCAGGACTCCGTCGCCAAGTTCGTCCAGGAGTGCTGCCACATCGGAGGCGGCAAGCAGGTCACCGTCAAGACCGCCAAGGTCCGCGACGCCTACGAGCAGTTCTGCTACGGCGAAGGCGAAACCCCGGTCAGCCCCAAGGCCCTCGGCATCGCCCTCGA
>JBARAE010000621.1:0-3462 GCA_049791715.1 Micromonospora sp. | reverse complement strand
GGCGGCCCGGCCGGACGCCGGAATCTCCCTGGCCGAGCCGGCGGAGCGGGCGCTCGCCTTCGAGCTGGTCGGCTTCGGTGGGGTGATCGCGGAGGTGGAGCGGAGTCTGGAGTTCCACCACCTGGCTGGTTACCTGTACCGGCTGGCCAGCGCCTTCAGCACCTTCTACGAGCGCTGCCCGGTGCTGCGCGCGGACGAGCCGGTGCGGGACAGCCGGCTGGTGCTCTGCGACCTGACCGCGCGGGTGCTCCGGCAGGGTCTCGGCCTGCTCGGCATCCGCACCCTGGAGCGGATGTGATCGCCGATCACGGTGAATGGCCGACGCCGGACCGGGCACATGACGTTGTATGAACGGCGTGCGCAATGAGGCGGTGATGCCGGTCCTGGACGACCTGGACGAGCTCGTCGACCTGCTCGGGAAGGCCGGGCCGGACGTGGAGCTGTACGTGCGGTGGTCCCGGGGACCGGAGGCAGACCTGGCGAGCGGGTGCGGGTCGGAGCAGTCCAGCAAGGACGCGCTGACCGGCATCGAGCTGCCCGGTCTCTCCGCCAACCCGCTCGCCGTCGAGTCCTGGTGGGGGGACCGTCCGTTGCGCCTCTGGGTCGCCCGCCGCCTCTACGACTACCGTCACCTGCGCGAGCTGCGGGGGCCGGGCGTACGCCCGTGGGTGCTGGTCGGTCAGTTCTGCGGCCGCGGGCCCGACAACGAGCCGCTGGTTCGCTGCCACCGCCCGGTGGCCTGGGTGTCGGAGCGGGCGCTGCGGGAGGCGGACCGGGCGGTGGAGGACCAGGCGTCCCCCGAGTGGGGGCCGCTGCACCGGGCCGACTGAGCCTCAGCCGGCCGTCCAGGTCTGCAGCTCGACCAGGTTGCCCTCAGGATCGCGGAGATAGGCCGAGCGGACGCCCCAACCGGGGCGATCGGCGGCCTCCGCCACGACGGCCCGGGACGGCAGCGCCGCGACCGTGGCGTCGACGTCCGACACCGGGACCACCACCAGCACCCCGCCGTCGCCCCGGCCCACCGGCAGCACCGCCTCCGCGGCCCGCCGACCGAGGATGGCCAGGACGGTTTCGCCGCCCTGGTCGAAGCTGGCGTACTCGACGTCGGGAACCACCTTCTCCGGCTCGCCGAGCAGGCCGGTGTAGAAGCGCAGCGTGGCCGGGAAGTCGTCGGCGACCACGCGGGCGTGGACGGTCATGTCGCCGACTCTAGCCGGGGCGGCACCGGCACGGTGACCGGCGCCGCCTCGCAGATCACGAGACCGTCGACTTCGGCGTGGTCTTCGAGTCGAGCCAGGTGTTGATCAGCTTGGTGAAGTTCCGGCCGGTCTGCTTGTTGACGAACGCGATGAAAGCGGCTCGGTCCTGCTGGGTGTTCCGGTGCTCCTGGGCCCAGGCCCGAGCGAGCGCGAAGAACTTCTTGTCGCCGAGCACGTTGTGGATCTCCCGCAGCATGGCCTCGGGGCAGAGGTAGACGTTGCCCTCGGCGAAGTTCTTCGGGCTCGGCTTGCCGGGCGGGCCGAGCTTCGCCCGCAGCTTCGCGTCGGCCTGACGCACGTAGCTGTCCAGGCCGGCGTCGCTCAGGTGCAGCGTCTCCTGGATGTAGAGGTCCTGGGCGTACGTGGCCCAGCCCTCGTTGAGCCAGAGGTCGCGCCATGTGGTCGGCGTGACGGAGTCGCCGAACCACTGGTGGGCGTACTCGTGCAGCAGGTCGGTGCCCCAGCGGTCGCGCCGGGCCTTGGTGTTGTCGATCTTGCGGCCCATGGTGATCATCTGCTGGGTCTCCATGCCGGACTCGGAGTCCACCAGCACCGCACCGCCGCTGGGGAACGGGTACGGCCCGAACCGCTTCTCCAGCCAGGCGATGTACTGCGGCGACTTCTTCAGGTACGGCAGCAGCTTGTCGTCGGTGCCCTTGCGGTACCAGTAGGTCAGCGGGATGCCACGCGGCCCCTTGGCGGTCAGCTTCTGGTACTTCCCGACGGCGAGCGTGGTCAGGTACGTCGCCACCGGGTCGGCGCTGCGGTAGGTGAACGTGGTCCCGGACTGGGCGGCCGGCGTGCCGCTGGCGATCGCGGACCAGCCCGGCGGGACGGTCACCTCGATGTCGTAGAGCGCCTCGTCCGAGGGCTGGTCGTTCGCCGGGTACCAGGTGAACGCCCCGAACGGCTCCTGCATCGTCCAGAGGCCGCCCTCCTTGGTGACGGTCAGGCCGAGCGGCTCCACATCGCTGCGGTGTGACGGCATGGGGGTGGTCCTGGGCTTGCCGTGGTACTTCACCACCAGGGTCACCGGCTTGTCCGCGGTGACCGGGGCGGTGACGGTGAGCTTCTCCTTCGCCACCGCGCCGGTGACGGTCTCGCCGTCCAGCGTCACCCCGTCGAGCTGGTAGGGCATGAAATCGAGGGTGAGGTCGGCCGCGTCCCTGGTCGGCCGGATCCGCAGGGTGGCGGTGCCGGTCAGCGTCTTCGTGGTCGGCGCCCACTCGAGAGCCAGGCCGTAGTGCAGGACGTCCAGCGCGGCGGTGCCCCGGGCGGGATAGATCGGGTCGGCCACCGGGGTCGACCGGCCGGCCTGCCAGACCGCGTAGTCGACGGCGGGCGCGGTCGGGCTCGGTGTGGCCGAGACGGACGAGGAGGGGTCGGCGGCCGGGGTGCCCGGATGCGACGTGCACCCGGCGACGAGCAGGGGTGGCAGGAGCAGGGCGAGAAGTACGGGGTGACGCATCAGCGCACCGTACGGCAGGGATCGCCGTTCGTGGGTGCCCGAGTGTATCGGCCGCATTCCTCAAAGGATGGAAACAATCGAAACAAACTGCACCGTACGCACTGTCCATCAAGGACTAACGGCCCATGGAAAAGCCGTTCCGGCCGGTGCTAGAAAAGAGCCGACAGGAAAACGGGAAGCAGGAGCCGTGACCACAGTCGCGGGTCTGGGGTGGGAATCGGTGACCGCCGAGCACACCGCCGACCGTTTCGCCATTCCCACGAGGAAAGGGGTTCAGTGATGTCTGCCATGCTGCGCGCGATCGGTCGGATGATGACGACGCTCGCGCTGCTCATCGGGGCCGGAGCGGGAGTGCTGGCGGTCGCCGCGCCGGCACAGGCGGCCCGTGCTACGGCGTACCAGGTCACCGTCGACCGGACCGGCGGATTTGCCGGCGTCAACGAGCAGTACACCGTGCTTTCCCACACCGTTCACCTTTCCACCCCGGACCTGATGTACGCGGTGAACGGCCGTGAATTCCGCACGCTGGCACATTCCTACCTGCCGGCGCAGCCCGGCGCCGACCGATTCACCTACACGGTGACCGTGTCGTACACCAACGGACGGACCAAGACCATTTCCACCCTCGACGGAGCCGACGCGCCAGCGGTGCTGTGGCAGGTCATCGACATGACCATGCGGATCAGCACCGACCTCGCCGCCGCCTCCGCAGCCTGACGCGATCCGCCCCCGGCC
>JBARAE010000620.1:0-2109 GCA_049791715.1 Micromonospora sp. | reverse complement strand
CCACCGGTCCCGGTGGCGGGGCCGTCGTCGTCTACGGGGTACCGCCGGGTGGGACGGGCTGCTCGCCCGCCACGGGGAGTGATCGGGTAGGACTGTGCACATGGCTCTGCATGTGCGCGGTGTGCTCCTGCCCGACGACGAGGTCCGGGACCTGTGGCTGGTCGACGACCGGGTCACCTTCGAGCCGGTGCCGGGCGCCGAGACGATCGTCGACGGCGGCTTCGTGCTGCCCGGCCTGACCGACGCGCACTGCCACATCGGCATCGCCCGCGGCGGCGCCCCGATCACCTCCCTCGACCAGGCCCGCGAGCTGGCCCACGTCGACCGGGACGCCGGGGTGCTGGCCATCCGGGACGCCGGCTCGCCGTACCCGTACCCGGAGCTCGACAACGCGCCGGACCTGCCGCGGCTGGCCCGCGCCGGCCGGCACGTCGCGCCGCCCAAGCGCTACCTGCGCGACATCGGGGTCGAGGTGGGTGCCGCCGAGGTGGCGGCGACCGTCGCCGAGCAGGCCGCCGCCGGCAACGGCTGGGTCAAGCTGGTAGGGGACTGGATCGACCGGGGCGTCGGGGACCTGGCGCCGGCCTGGGACGCCGACACCATGGCGGCCGCCGTCCGGACCGCGCACGCCGCCGGGGTACGCGCCGCGGTGCACACCTTCTCCGAGTCGGCCGTGGAGATCATGGTGCGCGCCGGGGTGGACTCGGTCGAGCACGGCACCGGCCTCAGCCTCGACCTGATCGACCTGATGGCCCGACAGGGCACCGCCCTCGTTCCCACGATGATCAACATCCAGACCTTCGGCGGCATCGCCGAGCAGGCGCGCGCCAAGTTCCCCGGGTACGCCGACCACATGCTCGCCCTGCGCGACCGCTTCCCGGAGGTGGTCCGCGCCGCGCACGAGGCGGGGGTGCCGATCTACGTGGGCACCGACGCCGGTGGCGGCATCGACCACGGCCTGGCCGCCGATGAGATGCTCCTGCTGCACGAGCGGGCCGGGATGTCGACGGTCGACGTCCTCGCCGCCGCCTCCTGGGGTGCCCGCGAGTGGCTCGGCTTTCCCGGCCTGGTCGAGGGCGGCCTCGCCGACCTCGTCGTCTACCCGGAGGACCCGCGCGCCGACCTGCGCGTGGTGCGTACCCCATCGCGCATCGTCCTGCGCGGCCGCGTCATCCGCTGACCGGCGGCCGTCAGGTGAGCGGGCCGGAGGCGCTGACGAAAAGGTGCACGGCCAGGTCGGCGAGGGCGTCGGCCGTCTCGTCGACCGGTGCCTGCGGCAGCACGATGTGACTGACCACCAGGCGCACGATGGTGTCGGCGGCGAACGCCAGGGCCTCCCCGTCGGCATCCGGCAGGTGCCGCCCCGCCCACTCCAGCAGCGCGCCGGACGACTCGGTCAGCACCAGCTCCGCCCGGGTGGTCAGGTACGGCAGCAGCTCGTCCGAACCCCCACGGGCGCTGGTCAGGATCGCCTTGATCAGCGGGTTGTCCGCCGCCGAGGCGAGGGTGTGCCGGATCGCCGCGTACGCCCCGGACCGCACGTCCGCGCCGTGCGCGTCGAGCACCGCCCGCACCTCGCCGACGAACCGGTCGACCTCCCGGCGGGCGAGCGCCTCGGCCAGCCCTGCCTTGCTGCCGAACTCGTTGTAGACGGTCTGCCGGCTCACCCCGGCCGCGCTCGCCACGCCGCCCATCCGTACGCCGTCCCAGCCGGTCGCGACGGTCTGCGCGCGGGCGGCGTCGACGATCATGTCCCGCGGCCGCTGCCGGGCGGAATCCCTCACCTCACCCATGGTGGTCGAAGTCTACGGTTGCCCGGCGCGACACGACGCGCGCCGACTCCCGGGCGCGGTCGCCACCCGCGGGCCGCATAGGATGTGCGGTCATGGCACGCGTGCTCACTCCCCGTGCGGAGGACTTTCCCCGCTGGTACCAGGACCTGATCGCCAAGGCGAAGCTGGCCGACAACGGCCCGGTCCGGGGGACCATGGTCATCCGACCGGCCGGCTACGCCATCTGGGAGCGGATGCAGGCCGAGATGGACGCCCGGATCAAGGCGGCCGGCGCGGAGAACGCGTACTTCCCGCTCTTCATCCCGGAGAGCTACCT
>JBARAE010000619.1:0-13056 GCA_049791715.1 Micromonospora sp. | reverse complement strand
GACCGGGGGCGGGTCAGACGCGCTCGTCGCGGAGCATGCCGGGGCCGAACACCTCGTAGGCGATCCGCTCGCTCGGCACGCCCCGGCGCAGCAGGCCGCCCCGCACCGTGGTCATGAACGGCACCGGCCCGCAGAGGTGCACGTGCGCGTCGGGGGTCACCGGGATCTGCTCGGGGTCGACCAGGCCGGTGGCGACCTCGGCCTTCAGCCCGAGCAGCTGGCTGTCGGTGACGTCCTCGTACCACAGGCGCATCCGCAGGTTGGGCAGCTGCTCCTGCAGCCGGGGCAGGTCGTCGCGCATCGCGTGCGCGGTGCCGGCCCGGTCGGCGTGCACCAGCACCACCGGGCGCTCGGGTTCGGTGACCGCCAGGTGCTCCAGCGCCGCCATCGCCGGGGTGAGCCCGATACCGGCGCTGACCAGCAGCAGCGGACCCTCGCCGGGTACCGCGCTGACCTCGCCGCACGGCGGGCTGAGCCGGAGCGTGTCGCCGACCTGGACCCGCTCGTGCAGGAAGCTGGAGACGATCCCGTCCGGCGCGCCGTCGACGCCGCGGACCCGCTTCACGGTGATCCGCCAGTGGTCGTCGCCGGGCCGGTTGGAGAGGCTGTACTGCCGGATCTGCTGGCCACGGTCCCCGTCGAGGTCCACCGCGACCGAGACGTACTGACCGGGTGTGAAGGTGGGAACGGTGCCCCCGTCCACCGGAACCAGCGTGAACGAGACGACCTCGCCGGTCTCCTCGACCCGGTTCTCGACCCGCCACTCGCGCCAGACCGACTGGCCCTCGGCGACGCCGGCCTCCGCGTAGAGGCGGGCCTCGCGGGCGATGAGTTCGCAGGCGAACAGCCAGTAGACCTCGTCCCAGGCGGCGGCCACCTCCGGGGTGACGGCGTCGCCGAGCACCTCGCCGATCGCGGCCATGAGGTGCCGCCCGACGATGGTGTACTGCGGGGCGCTGATGCCGAGCGAGACGTGCTTGTGGGCGATCCGCTCGAAGATCGGCGTCCAGGAGACGTCGCTGCCGCCGAGGAGGTGCTCCGCGTATGCCACCACGGACGCGGCGAGCGCCGCCTTCTGCGCCCCGTTGGCCTGGTTGCCCCGGTTGAAGATGTTGAGCAGTTCGGGGTGCGCGTTGAACATGCGCGGGTAGAAGCAACCGGTGATCGCCTCTCCGTGCGCCTGCACGACGGGCAGGGTCGCCTTCACCACGGCTGCTGATGATTCCGAGAGCACGACTACTCCTTCGGGGTTCGGTGGGGACGCACCCACTAAACCGGAGTTTTAAATTCCACTTCTAGGCCGAAGGTCCCGGGTCGAGGGTCGTCCGGATCACAGCCGAGGCCGGACCATCGGCCCGTGTCAGCGGCCGTATGCGCTGGCTAGGGTCGATGCTGTGAAGCTCAACCGCTCCACCGACATGGCGCTGCGCATCGCCATGCTCTGCGCCGCCTCCCAGGCGCGTACGACGGTGGACGAGCTGGCCACCCAGCTCGCGTTGCCCCGCAGCCACGTCGCCAAGATCGTCCAGCGGCTGCAGCGGATCGGCGTCCTGGTCACCATCCGGGGCCGCTCCGGCGGGGTGGCCTTCGCCGAGCACGCCGGCGACCTCACCATCGGCCACGTCGTCCGGGCCTTCGAGGGCGACGACGAGGTGGTGGCCTGCGAGGAGCCGGCCTGCCCGCTGGTCGCCGGCTGCCGGTTGCGGGGCGAACTGCGGCGGGCCCAGCGCGCCTTCCTCGCCATCCTGGACGGGGTGAGCCTCGGTGACCTCGTCGCCGGCCCCGCCGGTCCCGTGCTGCTCACCCTCGGCGTGCCGCCGGTCGCGAACTGACGATCCCGGTCGATACTGCGGGGACCGGCCCCGGGGTGAGGAGAACGCATGTCCGTGTCGCACCCGATCTTCGCGCGGATCTTCGAGCGCGCCAGCGTGGCGATGGACCGGGCCGGCGCGGCGGAGCACCGGCACCACCTGGTCGCCGGCCTGCACGGTCGGGTGGTCGAGGTCGGCGCCGGGAACGGCCGGATGTTCCCGCACTACCCGTCCTCCGTGCAGAGGGTGGTCGCGGTCGAGCCGGAGCCCCGGCTGCGGGCCGCCGGATGCGCCGCGGCGGCGCAGGCCCCCGTTCCCGTCACCGTCGTCGCCGGGTTGGCCGAGGCGCTCCCGGTGGCCGACGGCGCCGCCGACGCGGTGGTGATGTCGCTGGTCCTCTGCTCGGTGCCGGACCAGGCCGCCGCCCTGCGCGAGGCGCGGCGGGTGCTGCGCCCCGGCGGGCAACTGCGCTTCTACGAACACGTGGCCGCGCAGACGGCGGGACTGCGCCGGGCGCAGCGGTGGGCCGACGCCACGCTCTGGCCGCTGGTCTGCGGCGGCTGCCACACCGGGCGGGACACCGTCGGCGCGATCGGCGCCGCCGGCTTCACCGTCGTCGAGCTGGACCGGTTCCGCTTCCCGCCCACCGGGGTGCCGGTGCCGGCGTCCCCGCATGTGCTCGGCACGGCCGTCCGCGGCTAGGCCGACCGGTCACTCCGGCCGACGGAACTCCGCCCGCCACCGCCGTACGCCGCCCGGGTCGACGATCTCCTCGACCCGTACCGGCACCAGCGCGCCGACGCCGAACGCGTCCACCTCGGCGCGGGTCAGCGGCCAGGGCGGCCCCTCGACCTCCTCCTGCTCCCGGCGGCCCGCCGCGATCACCAGCAGCGTCCCGCCCGGTGCGACCAGCCGGCCGACCGCCGCGGTCGCCCGGTCCCGCAGCTCCACCGGCAGCGCCTGCACGGTCATGCTCTCCAGCACCAGATCGAACCCCGCCAGCCAGCCGGCCGGCGGGTCGAGCAGGTCCGCCGTCTCGTACCGGACGGGGGAGTCGGGGTGCCGGTCCCGCGCGGCCCGCACCGCCGTCGGAGAGATGTCGAACGCGACGGTACGGAAGCCGAGCCGGGCGAGGTGCTCCGCGTCCCGGCCGAAGCCGCAGCCGACCACCAGCGCGCTGCGGCCGGTGCCGTCGGCGCCGGAGCGCCCGGTCCACTCGGCCAGCAGCGAATGAGGGGCGTCCCGGTCCCACGGCACGACCGCCGCGCCCCGTTCCGCCTCGGCGTAGAGCCGCTCGAACCAGCCGGTCGGGTCGCCCGCCCCGATCGCCTGGGAAGACAACCGCCGGGTCGGATCGTTGTCGTTCACTGACGCCTCCTCGACCGTCCACCCCTCGCGCGTGGCGGTTTCGGGGGTTGGGTATGGATCGGCCCGCAGCGTAGCGCCACGGCACACCCGGCCGGGTGCCACGGCTCTGTCGGAGCGCCCGGCTAGGCTCGCTGCGGCGCGCCGCCGTGGCGAGCGAGCCGGTGAGCGGCACCACACCGCCGAGACCTGGGAGTACGACCAGTTGACCGCACAGCCTGAGACCCTGTACGGGGCCGACGACCTGACGCACCTGGAGGGCTTGGACGCCGTCCGGAAGCGTCCCGGCATGTACATCGGCTCCACCGACAGCCGTGGCGTGGGTCACCTCGTCAACGAGATCCTGGACAACGCCACCGACGAGGGTGTCGCGGGTCACGCCACGAAGGTGGTGGTGATCCTGCACGCCGACGGGTCGGTGCAGGTCGACGACGACGGTCGGGGCATCCCCACCGACGTGCACGCCAAGTCCGGCATCTCCGGCGTCGAGCTGGTGCTCACCCGCCTGCACGCGGGCGGCAAGTTCGGCGGCTCCGGGTACAAGACCTCCGGCGGTCTGCACGGCGTGGGCGCCTCCGCGGTCAACGCGCTGTCCCGGCGGTTCGACGCCACCGTCCGGCGCGCGGGCAAGATCCACTCGATGTCGTTCCGGCACGGCGTACCGGGGATCTTCGACGGGCCCGGCCCCGACGCACCCTTCACCCCCGGCCCCGGCCTGCAGATCGTCGGCGCCATGAAGCGCGGCCAGCGCAGCGGCACCTCGATCCGGTGGTGGCACGACCCCCGCTACTTCGAGACCGGCGCGAAGCTGGACACCGAGGCGGTCCGGCTCAAAATCCGCAACACCGCCTTCCTCGTCCCCGGCGTGGCCTACCGGCTGCGCGACGAGACGGGCGAGAAGCCCACCGAGGAGAGCTTCCACTTCCCGAACGGCCTCACCGACATGGTGGAGTTCCTCGCCCCGGCCGGCGACCGGCCGGTCTCCGGCACGCTGCTGGTGACGGGCGAGGGGACGTACCGGGAGAACGCCGCCGACGCCAACGGCGTCATGCAGTCCAACGTGCAGCGCCGGGCCGAGATCGAGGTGGCGTTCCGCTGGGGCACCGGCTACGAGCGCACCGTCGAGTGCTTCACCAACACCATCCGCAACGCGCACGGCGGCACCCACCGCAAGGGCTTCGAGCGGGCCCTGGTCCGGACCCTGGCCGAGGCGGCCCGCACCACGCGCGGCCTGCTCAAGCCCAAGGAGGACGCGCCCACCCTGGACGACGTCCTGGAGGGCATGACGGCGGTGGTGCACGTGCGGATCCCCGAGCCGCAGTTCACCTCGCAGACCAAGGACGAGCTCTCCACGGCCGGCATCACCAAGGTGATCCAGGGGCTGGTCGAGCAGCACCTGAAGAGCTGGCTGGAGGACCGCCGCACCAAGGCCGAGGCCCGTACGGTGCTCCAGAAGATCGTCGACGCGGCCCGGGTCCGGCTGACCCAGAAGCAGCAGAAGGACGCCGCCCGGCGCAAGACCGCCCTGGAGGGCGCGTCGATGCCGGCGAAGCTGGTCGACTGCCGGGCCACCGGGGTGGAGCGCAGTGAGCTGTTCATCGTGGAGGGTGACAGCGCGTTGGGCACGAGCCGGATGGCCCGTTCCTCCGAGTACCAGGCGCTGCTGCCGATCCGCGGCAAGATCCTCAACGTCCAGAAGGCGAACCTCCAGCAGGTGCTGGACAACGCCGAGTGCGCCGCGATCGTGCAGGTGCTCGGCGCCGGCTCCGGGCGGACGTTCGACCTGCCGGCGATGCGGTACGGCCGAGTGCTCATCATGGCGGACGCGGACGTGGACGGCGCGCATATCCGGACGCTGCTGATCACGCTCTTCGCCCGCTACATGCGCCCGCTGATCGAGGCCGGTCGGCTCTACGCCGCGATGCCGCCCCTGCACAAGATCACCACCAAGGGGCGCAACCCGCAGACCATCTACACCTACACACAGGCCGAGATGGAGGCGACGGTCCGCAAGCTGGAGAAGGCCGGCAAGCAGATCGTCACCCCGATCCCACGGTTCAAGGGCCTCGGCGAGATGGACGCCGACGAGCTCTGGGAGACCACCATGAACCCGGCCACCCGGGCCGTCCGCCGGATCACCCTGGACGACGTCGAGGCCGCCGAGCGGATCCTCGAACTGCTGATGGGGGAGAAGGTCGAGCCGCGCCGCAACTGGCTGATCGACTCGGCCGACCGGGTCGACCGCGAGGCGATCGACGCATGACCACCGGGTTCGTTCGAAGGGAAAGCTGAGCCATGGCACGCCGCAAGGAAGACCGCGCGAAGGCGGACCTGTCCGCCTTCGACCAGGCCGGCGCGCGGGTCTTCGACAACCCGCTGGTGACCGAGGTGTCGGACTCCTACCTGGAGTACGCCTTCTCGGTCATCCACTCCCGGGCCCTGCCCGACGCCCGGGACGGCCTCAAGCCGGTGCACCGGCGCATCCTCTGGTCGATGTACGAGCAGGGCTACCGCCCCGACCGGGCGCACGTGAAGTCCGCGCGCGTGGTCGGCGACGTGATGGGCAAGTACCACCCGCACGGCGACACCGCCATCTACGACGCGATGGTCCGCCTCGCCCAGGACTTCTCGCTCAACGCGCCACTCATCGACGGGCACGGAAATTTCGGAAGCCCGGACGATGGACCGGCAGCGGCGCGTTACACCGAGGCACGGATGTCCCGCGAGGCGATGCTGCTCGTCGGTGAGCTGGGCGAGGACACGGTCGACGTCGAGCCGAACTACGACGGCTCACTGACCCAGCCGACCGTGCTGCCGGCCGCCTTCCCCAACCTGCTGGTCAACGGCGCGTCCGGGATCGCGGTCGGCATGGCGACCAACATGATCCCGCACAACCTGGGCGAGGTCGTCCAGGCCGCCCGCTGGCTGATCAACCACCCCGACGCCACGCTGGACAAGCTCATGGAGTTCGTTCCCGGTCCGGATCTGCCCACCGGCGGGCTGCTGCTCGGCCTGGACGAGGTGCGCCGGGCGTACGAGACCGGGCGCGGCGTGGTGCGGATGCGCGCCCGGGTGGAGACCGGCCCGCTGGAGGGCAGCCGCGGCCGGCAGGCCATCACGGTCACCGAGCTGCCGTACGGCGTCGGCGCGGAGAAGGTCATCGCCGCGATCACCAACGAGGTCAACAAGACCAAGCGGCTCACCGGCATCGCCGACGTGAAGGACCTGACCGACCGGGAGAACGGCACCCGGCTGGTCATTGAGTGCAAGGTCGGCGTCAACCCGCAGGCGCTGCTCGCCGACCTCTACCGGCTCACCCCGCTGGAGCAGTCGTTCGGCGTCAACAACCTGGTCCTGGTCGACGGGCAGCCGCAGACCCTCGGGCTCAAGGCGCTGCTGGAGGTCTTCCTGGCCCACCGGTACGAGGTGGTGACCCGGCGCAGCTCCTACCGCAAGCGCAAGCGGGAGGAGCGGCTGCACCTGGTCGACGGTCTGCTGATCGCGCTGCTCGACATCGACAAGGTGGTCAAGCTGATCCGGGCCAGCGAGGACGCGCAGGCCGCCAAGGACGGCCTGATGCAGAAATTCAAGCTTTCCGAGATCCAGGCGACGTACATCCTCGACACCCCGCTGCGCCGGCTGACGAAGTACGACCGGATCGAGCTGGAGGCCGAGCAGGAGAAGCTGCGCGGCGAGATCGCCGACCTGGCCACCATCCTCGACGACCCCAAGGTGCTCCGGAAGCTGGTCTCCGACGAGCTGTCCGCCGTGGTGAAGCAGTTCGGCGCCCCGCGCCGGACGACGCTGGTGGACGGCGATCTCAAGGAGGTGCTGGCCGCCTCCGCGCCGGCCGGGCCGCTGGAGGTCGCCGACGACCCGTGCCAGGTGATCCTCTCCGCGACCGGGCTGGTCGCCCGGACCGCGGCCGAGTCGGAGGAGGCCGCCGAGGGGCGCCGGCGCAGCGGCCGGGTCAAGCACGACGCGGTACGCGCCGTCGTCCACTCCACCGCCCGGGGCCGGGTGCTCCTGGTGACCAGCGCCGGTCGGGCGTTCAAGATCGACGTACTGCCGCTGCCGGTGCTGCCCGAGCAGTCCGGCACGGTGTCGCTGCGCGGCGGGATGTCGGCCGCCGAGCTGGTGCCGCTGGAGCAGGGTGAGACGGTGGTCGGCCTGGCGCCGCTCGGCCCCTCCGCGGAGGGCTCGCCGGGGCTGGCGCTGGGCACCCGGCAGGGCGTGGTCAAGGTCTGCGCGCCGGAGTGGCCGGTCCGCTCGGACGAGTTCGAGGTGATCTCGCTGCGCGACGGGGACGAGGTGGTCGGGGCGACCTGGCTCGCCGACGGCGCGGAGGCGTTGACCTTCGTCTCCTCGGAGGCGTCCCTGCTGCGCTTCGCCGCCTCGCTGGTCCGTCCGCAGGGCCTCAAGGGTGGCGGCATGGCCGGTATCAGCCTGCCGGCCGGTGCGCAGGTGGTCTTCTTCGGAGCGGTGCGCACCGACGATCCGGGGCACGGCGAGCCGATGGTGGTCACGTCGACCGGCGCCACGGTGAAGGTGACGCCGTTCAAGGCGTACCCGGCGAAGGGGCGTGCGACCGGCGGGGTGCGCGCGCAGCGGTTCCTCAAGGGCGAGACGGACGTGGTGGTCGCCTGGGTGGGAGCCCGCCCGGTGGGCGCCACGGCCAACGGCGAGCCGGTGGAGTTGCCGGCCGCCGACCCGCGCCGCGACGGCTCCGGCTTCGCCGTCCTGCTCGGCCCCACGGTGATCGGCCACCTGGTCCAACGCGACTGACCCGGCCATGACAGGGTCCGGCGGCTGGCGCCGCCGGACCCTGTGGTTTTCCCCGGCCCGCCCCCGCTCCTCAGCCGTCGATCATGGGGTTGGCGGTGTCGAAAGGGACATTCCGCGCGGCGAACTCCATGATCAACGGAAGGGCAGCGGGGGAGGGCAGCGGGGGAGGAAGAGCGGGGGCGGGTGGGTCAGAGTTCGGGTTCGGGGCCGTGGCGGGTTTCCGGCGTGGTGCCGCGCAGGCGGGCGATCAGCCGCATGCCGTGGTAGATCACCAGGGCGGCGGCGGTGCCCAGGGCGATGCCGTTGAAGGAGAGGTCACCGGCGGTCAGGGTGTAGTTGGCCGCGCCGATGATCACGGCGACGGCGGCGGTCATCAGGTTCACCGGGTCGTGGAAGTCGACCCGGCCCTCGATCCAGATCCGCGCCCCGAGGATGGCGATCAGGCCGTACAGGGCGGTGGTGGCGCCGCCGAGCACCCCGGCCGGCACGGTGAGGATCAGCGCGCCGAACTTCGGGCTGAGCCCGAGCAGCACCGCCGCCGCACCAGCCACCCAGTACGCCGCCGTCGAGTAGACCCGGGTCGCCGCCATCACGCCGATGTTCTCGGCGTACGTGGTGGTGCCCGAGCCGCCGCCGGAGCCGGCGAGCATCGTGGCGATGCCGTCGCCGAGGAACGCCCGGCCCATGTCCTTGTCGAGGTTGCGCCCGGTCATCGCGGCCACCGCCTTGACGTGCCCGGCGTTCTCCGCGATCAGTACGAGGATCACCGGGATGACCAGCACCACCGCCCGCACGCTGAAGCTGGGGGCGTGGAAGTCCGGCAGCCCGACCCAGGCGGCCTCCTTCAGCCCGGTCACCGCCTTCGGGTCCAGCTCGCCGAGGACGGCGGCGAGCACCCAGCCCACCACCACGCCGAGCAGGATGGAGAGCCGGGCCAGGAAGCCGCGGAAGAGCACCGTGGCGAGCAGGATCGCGACGAGGGTCACCACCGCGATCAGCGGCTGCGCCTTCACCCCGCCGTTGCCTCCGCCGTCCCAGGCGACCGGGGCGAGGTTGAGGCCGATCAGCGCCACGATCGCGCCGGTCACCACCGGCGGCATCAACGCGTCGATCCACCGGGCGCCGGCCAGCTGCACCACCACGCCGACGAGCGCCAGCGCCGCGCCGGCCACCAGGATGCCGCCGAGCGCCGGGCCGATGTCGCCGCCGGCCTTCGCCGCCAGCACGGGCGCGATGAAGGCGAACGACGAGCCGAGGTACGACGGCAGCCGGTTGCCGGTGATCAGCAGAAAGAGCAGGGTGCCGAGCCCGGAGAAGAAGAGCGTGGTGGCCGGCGGGAAGCCGGTGATCAGCGGCACGGTGAAGGTGGCCCCGAACATGGCGACCACGTGCTGCACGCCGACGCCGACGGTACGCGGCCAGGAGAGGCGTTCCGCCGGGTGCACCACGTCGCCCGGTCGGATGGCCCGGCCGTCGCCGTGCACGCTCCAGGGGGACCAGCGGGAACGCGGTTCGGTGGGTGTCTGGGTCATGGGGCGCCCTTCGCGTCGTCCGGTGACGGGGGCGTGATCGACCCTGAGAGTTGTTTGTAGCACGACCTCGGCGGACGCCCGGGGGCGGCTCGGGGTCAGGCCACGCCCGCGGGACGGAACTGGACGCTGATCCGGGGCCCGACCGCGCGGGCGGTCTTGGGGATGGCGTGCTCCCAGGTGCGCTGGCAGGAGCCGCCCATCACCACCAGGTCGCCGTGGCCGAGCGGGAAGCGCAGGCTGGCCCCGCCGCCACGGGGACGCAGCAGCAGCGGCCGGGGTGATCCGAACGAGACGATGGCGACCATGGTGTCGCTGTGCGCCGAGCGGCCCAGCGTGTCGCCGTGCCAGGCGACGCTGTCCCGCCCGTCCCGGTAGAGGCACATGCCGGCGGTGACGAAGGGCTCGCCCAGCTCGGACGCGTAGTGCCGGGTGAGCGTCTCACGCGCATCGGTGAGGACCGGATGGGGCAGCGGTCGGGCGGCGCCGTACCAGCAGAGCAGGCGGGGGACGTCGACCTCCGTCTCGTACATGGTGCGTCGCTCGGCCCGCCAGGGGACCTCGCCGAGCAGGGTGTCGAGCACCGTGTCGGAACCCCGGACCCAGCCGGGCAGGTGGTCGACCCAGGCGCCCCGGCTCAGTTCGTGCCGGCGCAGGTAGCCGGCCAGCGGGCCGAGCGTGGCGCCCTGCTCGGCGAAATCCAGCATCGAGGGCTGGTAGGCGACGTCGGACACGCTGCCGATCGTACCGCTTCCTCGAACAGACGTACGAGATCAGCGCCTCAGCATCCGGCGGACCCGGCCACCCACGGCCTGCGTGATCCGGTCGCGCAGCGGCAGCCCGCGGAGTGTCTTGAGCGTCTCGTCGAGCGTCCGGTTCTCGTCCCGCAGCCACTGGATGCGGGTCAGCAGCTCTTCGGCCGTGTAGGCGGAAACCGGCCGGACCGCCGGCGGGTAGACGGTTTGGCGGACCTGCTCGTCGAAGCGGGCGGCGCTGTCCCCGTCGGCGAACGAGAGGCCGAGGTCGTGTCTGGCGAGGAACGCCGTGATCCGCGAGAACCGCTCCTTGTGGCCCTCGTTCAGGGCCGTGTAGTCGGCTTCCGCGTAGAGCTGGGCGGCGTCGACGTCGGCCGGTACGTCGCGCATCAGCTGGTGCGGGATGTCGAAGTAGCGGGCCAGCTCCAGGGTGCGGGAGTCGTGCGCGAACAGATATCCGGGGGTGCCGGAGATCAGCGCGGTGATGGTGCCGTGGATCCGGGTGCCGAACGCGAAGTCGAATCCGGAGAGGTACTCCATCCAGGGCCACGGGTCCATGAACATCCGCACCTTGTCCTCGACGAAGAGCGGGTGTGAGGTGTGGATCGGCATGCCGTCGGTCTTGCCGCGCAGGGTCGGTGCGTCGCCGTAGAGCAGGGTGCCGAGGGTGTACAGGTCCTGCGCCACGTAGCGCAGGTTCGGGTAGCGGGCGTGGTGGTGGCGGACGATCGGCGCCAGCGCGCGGACGTACGGCGAGATGACGAACGCGAGCCGGTCCTCGATGTCCAGGGCCGACTTCGCCTTCTCGATGCGGAGGCTGTCGCCGTGCAGGAACATCGACGGGCAGCCGATCTGCTCGACGGCGGAGAAACCCAGCGTACGCAGGTAGTTCTCGGTGATCTCGCCACGTACGCCGATGCTGTGCGAGCGGTCGAGCACCGCCCGGCAGAAGGCGCTGACCGACTCGTCCAAGGGCCGCAGGTATTCCCGGTTGCCGTCCACGTCGGTCTGGACGCCGACGCCGAGCACCACCACCGGGATCTTCAGCCGCTCGATGAGCCGGGTCATCGAGGCCAGCTGCTGGCTGTAGCTGCGGCGGAACGCGTTGGCCAGCGGGACCACGAAGACGTCGTACTTCTCGTTGATCTCGTCGGCATCGCGCGGGTCAGCCCGGAACCGCGACGGGGTGATCTCCGCCGTCGAGGTGGCCAGCAGCTTGTACGCGGCATGGCTGAAGACCAGGTTGCCGCTGTTCTTGCCGATCCAGTCCCGGGCGAAGGTCTCTTCCGAGGTGAGGACATCGAACGGGCCCTTTCGGGCGCGCAACAGAATCCGCTGATGCATGCCGGTGTTCCACCTTCCGTCCCGGGCATGGCGTGCCCGGCGGGAACCACCGCGGCACGGCCGGCCGGCGCACGGTCCCCGTTCCCGTGCAGGAGCGGAAATCGTAAGCCATCACCGGCCCCGCCTGTGGTCCCGCGTGGTGGTCGCCACCTCGCTCCGGGAACGTTCGGACATACCAACCGGTAGGGTGCCCGGCGGCGGCGTCGACCGGGCGCCGTGGTGGGCGGCCGTGCCGGACCGTCCGCCGACGACCCCCGCCGAGGAGGAGACGCGCGTGCTGGCGACCCTGGTGACGGTCCGGTTCCGGGCATGACGAGCGCCCCGACCACCGGGAGCGCCCCGGTCGCCGCCCGGGCGAGCCGGCTGCCGTCGCTGACCGGGCTGCGCTGGATCGCCGCGCTGCTGGTCTTCGGCTTCCACGTGGCGACCATGCGGGTGATCGCCGAGCCGGACCACCGGGCAGTGGTGGACCGGCTGTTCACCCTCGGCCTCTCCGGCGTGGAGTTCTTCTTCATCCTCAGCGGCTTCGTGCTGGTCTGGTCGTTCCGCGACGGCGAGCCGCGCCGTCGGTTCCTGCGCCGGCGGCTGGCCAAGATCTACCCCAACCATCTTCTGATGTGGGCGGTGGTGCTGCTGGTCGGGCTCTGGTTCGCCGACCCGGTGAACCCGTGGGCGGCCCTGGGCAACCTCTTCCTGCTCCAGGCCTGGAACCCCACCCCCGGCTACTTCTACAGCGTCAACACGGTGAGCTGGTCGCTCTCGTGCGAGCTGTTCTTCTACCTCTGCCTGCCCTTCGCCCTGCCGGTAGTGCGCCGGCTGCGGCCGGCCGTGCTCTGGGCCGTGGTGGTCGCGGCGCCGCTGCTGATCGTGGCACTCTGGCCGGGTCAGCTCCTGGTGCCGGAGGAGAACCGCTGGTGGTTCACCCAGGTCTTCCCGGTGGTCCGCTCGCTGGAGTTCTGGATGGGCGTGGCCGCGGCCGAGCTGATGCGCCGGGGACGGTGGCGCGGCCCGGGGCTGACCGCCGCCAGCCTGATCTTCGTCGGTACCTGGATCGTGGCCGGGCAGTGGATCCGCGCCGAGCTGTGGGCCGCCCTGCTGGCGGCGGTGTACCTGCTGGTGATCACCGCCGCCGCCGACGCCGACGTGCGCGACCGGCGCACGCCGTGGCGGTCCCGCCCGATGGTCTGGCTCGGTGAGGTCTCGTTCGCCTTCTACCTGGTGCACGTCTTCGTGATCGGCACCGTGCTGCGGCTGACCGGCCACTACGGCGTCGGGCTGCCGGGCTGGTGGGGCCCGCTCGCCGTGCTCGGCTTCCTCCTGGTGAACCTGCTGCTGGCGGCGGCCCTGCACCGGTACGTCGAGACGCCCATGATGCGCCGGCTGGGACCGCCCCGCCGGCCTCCTGCCCTCGCCGCGACGGTGCCGTCGCCGCGGCCGGCGCCGGCCGACATCACCGCCGGGCGGCCG
>JBARAE010000618.1:0-4582 GCA_049791715.1 Micromonospora sp. | reverse complement strand
CCCCTGCGGGCCGCCGGTGGCCTGCGCCTCGGCGACGCGTACCTCGTCATGGATCTCCTGGGCGGCGGTGGCCGCCGCCCGGGCAGCCTCGGCGGCCTCCCGCTCGACCTCGCTCGCGTGCTCGGCCGCCTCCGGGGCCGGCACATCGCCGACCATGTTGGCCAGACCGCCGAGCGCGCCGCCCATCCCCTCCAGGGCCTTGGTCAGCTCGGTCGGGACGATCCAGACCTTGTTGGCGGTGCCGTTGGCGATCTGCGGCAACGCCTGGAGGTACTGGTAGGCGAGCACCTTCTGGCTCGGGTTGGCCTGGTGGATCGCGGCGAAGACGGTACGGATCGCCTTGGCCTGACCCTCGGCCTGGAGGATCCGGGCCTGCCGGTCACCGTCGGCGCGCAGCACCGCGGCCTGCTTCTCGCCCTCGGCGGTGAGGATCTGCGACTGCTTGTGCCCCTCCGCGTTGAGGATCACCGCACGGCGGTCCCGCTCGGCGCGCATCTGCTTCTCCATCGAGTCACGGATGCTTGGCGGCGGCTCGATCGCCTTGATCTCCACCCGGGTGACCTTGATGCCCCACCGGCCGGTGGTCTCGTCTAGCACGCCGGAGAGGTGCCGGTTGATCTCCTCACGGCTGGTCAGCGCCCGCTCCAGGTCGAGCGAGCCGATCACGTTCCGCAGCGTGGTCACGGTGAGCTGCTCGATGGCCTGGAGGAAGTTCGAGATCTCGTACGTGGCGCGGACCGAGTCGACCACCTTGAAGTAGAGGACCGTGTCGATCGAGACCACGAGGTTGTCCGAGGTGATCACCGGCTGCGGCGGGAAACTGACCACCTGCTCCCGCATGTCCACCTTCGTGCGGACCGCGTCGACGTAGGGAACCAGCAGGTTGAGGCCCGGGCTCAAGGTCCGCTTGTACTTGCCGAGCCGCTCCACGACGTCCTGGCGCTGCTGCGGCACGATCCGCACCGCCTTGATCAGCGTCACCACGACGATCAACGCCACGGCGGCCAACAGCACCAATGCAAAGTTCATACCGTTCACCTTTTCCCTTCGGGCAGCGCGCCCGGGGTGGAAATGTCGTCCTGCCAGACCAGGGCGGTGGCGCCCCGGACCTTTATCACCTGCACCCGCTCACCTGCGGCGTAGCTGCGGGTCGCGTCGTACGACCGGGCACTCCACAGCTCACCGTCGATCTTGACCAGCCCGTGCTCGGCGTCCACCGGCTCCAGCACCAGCGCGGTGGCTCCCTCGAGCGCCTCCACGCCGAACGCCTGCTCCCCGCTCTCCAGCGCGGAGCGGGCGTGCCGCCGGATGACCGGGCGGACCACCGCGACCGAGAGGGCGGAGACCAGCGTGAAGATCAGCGCCTGCAGGGCGGCGGGCGCGCCGAGGGCGGCGGCCGCCGCGGCGGCGAACGCACCGGCCGCGAACATGATCAGGAAGAGCGTCGTCGTGAAGATCTCGGCGACCGCCAGCACCACACCCAGTACCACCCACACCACGGCGTCCACACGTCAATCGTGACACGTCGAAGCACGCGCCAGTGTCCCGTGATGATCAGTAAGCTCGGGCGGCACCCGATCCCCGCCGACGGAGGAGAAATCGCCGTGTCCCTGCTGCCCGACACCGCCCGCCAGGTCGACTCGCTCGTCGCCCGGGCCCAGGCCGAGGGACGGGCGCCCTCCCTCGCGCTCGGCGTGGTCCGGGACGGGACGCTGGCGCACCTCGCGGTCGCCGGGGAGCACCCGCGACCGGACGCCGACCGGCAGTACCGGCTCGGCTCGATCAGCAAGACCATGACCGCGGTGCTGGTCATGCAGGAACGCGACGCCGGGCGGCTGTCGCTGGACGACCCGCTGGAACGGCACCTGCCCGGCACCCCCGTCGGCACCCTGACCCTGCGCCACCTGCTCGGGCACGCCAGCGGCCTGCAGCGGGAACCCGACGGCCGGTGGTGGGAGCGGACCGAGGGCGTCGACCTGACCACCCTCGTCGCCGGACTGACCCCGGAGAAGATCGCCTTCCCGCCGCACCACATCTACCACTACTCCAACCTGGCGTACGGCCTGCTCGGCGGGGTGCTGGAACGCACCACCGGGACACCGTGGTTCGAGCTGCTCCGGGAACGGGTCCTCGCACCGCTCGGCATGCGCCGCACCACCTACCACCCGACCGAGCCGTACGCCCGGGGCTACGTGGTGCACCCGTGGCACGACACGCTGCGGGAGGAGCCACGTACCGACACCGGGGCGATGGCGCCGGCCGGGCAGCTCTGGTCCACCATCGAGGACCTCGGCCGCTGGGCGGCGTTCCTGGCCGACCCGACCCCGGAGGTGCTCGCCCCGGAGACGCTGACCGAGATGTGCGCCCCGGTGGTGATCAGCGACCTCGACTCGTGGACCGGCGGGCACGGCCTCGGCGTCGAGCTCTACCGGGTCGGCGACCGGGTGTACGTGGGCCACGGCGGCTCGATGCCCGGGTACATCGCCGGGCTGGCGGTGCACCGGCCCAGCCGGACGGCCGTGGTCGACTTCGCCAATGCGTACGGCCTGCGCAAGGGGCACCACATCGTCGGACTGGCCCGGCAGATCCTCACCCTGGTGCTCGACACCGAGCCCACCCCGATGCAGCCCTGGCGCCCGGCCGACGCCCCGCCCCCGGCCGAGCTGGCCGAGCTGACCGGCCGCTGGTGGTGGATGGGCGCCGAGTACGAGGTGAGCATCGACCCGGCCGGTGACCTCTGGGCCGGCCCGGTCGGCCAGCCGGTGCTCCGGTTCACCGCCGCGAGCCCGGACCGCTGGCGCGGCCGCAGCGGCAGCCAGGACGGCGAGATCCTCACCGTGATCCGCGACGAGGCGGGCCGGCCGGCCGCCCTGGACATCGCCACCTTCCTCTTCACCCGCACCCCCGACCAGGAACCCTGACCCGGCCAGGCGGGGCCGAGCCGGGCCCCACCGAATGCCGGTCAGCCCCTACAGACGTGATGACAGAAACGAATCACCCCTGATCCGTCAACGCCATCAGATGTGCAGCACGGCGCGGGCAGTCAACCCAGCCGCACCGGAACCGAGCAGCCCACCCACGACGGGGCCGCAACCAACGACTACACAGGCTCGGTCACGAAGTCGATCAGCCGCTCCATCGCGTTGATCAGCGGCGTCTCCACGTCCGCGAAGCTGTCGACCCGGGACAGGATGTGCCGCCACATGTCGGCCGGCTCGGCCACCCCGAGCGCCGCGCAGACCCCCTCCTTCCAGGGCCGTCCCGGCGGCACCACCGGCCATGCCGCGATGCCGAGCGCCTGCGGCTTCACCGCCTGCCAGACATCCACGTACGGGTGGCCGGTGACCAGCACGTGCGGCGAGTTCACCTTCGCCACGATCCGGCTCTCCTTGGAGCCGGGCACCAGGTGGTCGACGAGCACCCCGAGCCGTCGCCCGGGGCCGGGGGCGAACGCGCGGACCTCGGCGTCGAGAGCGTCGATCCCGTCCAGGGGTTCCACCACCACGCCCTCGATGCGCAGGTCGTCGCCCCAGATCCGCTCCACGAGGGCGGCGTCGTGCACACCCTCCACCCAGATCCGGCTCGCCTTGGCGACCTGGGCGCGTACGTCGTCGACGGCGATCGACCCGGAGGCGGTGCGCCGCCGGGCGGCGGGCACCGGGGGGCGTACCGGCCGACGCAGCGTCACCGGCGTCCCGTCCAGCAGGAACGCCGCGGGCAGCAGCGGAAAGTTGCGCCGGCGGCCGTGCCGGTCCTCCAGCACCACCGCGCCGGATTCGAAGCCGACGACCGCCCCGCAGAAGCCCGAGTCGGCGTCCTCGACGACGAGGTCCGGCTCGGCGTCCACCTCCGGGATCACCTTCCGCCGTCGCCAGTCCCCCGCCAGCACGTCCTCGCCGTATCGCCGCGCCATGTGGATCACGCTAACGCCGGCCCCGGCCGGCCACCTCCCGACGCGCCGAGTGGGGCCGGACACGCGGGCGAAGCGGGCAGTTCGGGGCAGGTCACGCCGCCGGAGCGGCAGCCGAGACAGGGGCCGCGGTCACCACGTACCCTTTCGGCATGTCCCTCCCCGCCACGGGCGCGGCCACGCTGGCTCCGCGCCGGTCCAGCCGGTTCGTTGCCTGGGTGCGCGCCTGGCGCGCCGGCCTGGTGCCCTTCGACGAGGTCGCCGACGAGATCGCCGGCGACGAGGAGCACATGGTCGCGGACGCACCCGGCACCTGGACCGACGTGCCGTTGCGGGACGCACTGCCGGCCCTGGCGAAGCTCACGCCGGACCAGATCCGCCTGGTGCTGCCGGCGCCGGGCGACCCGCGCGGGCTGCCGGGTCCCGGCGACTTCGCCGGGGCGGCGCTGCTCGCCGGCGAGGGCGTGATCGCCAGCGGGCTGGGACTGATCCCGGAGGTCCGTACCCACACCTCGGGCTCCGGGGTGACCTTCGAGACGGTGCTCTGGCGGGTGTACCCGCTGCCCCCCGACGCGCCGGCGGCGTCGCTGACCACGCCCGGCGCGGCCGAGGCGGAGGCGGAACTGGCCACGGCGCTGGCCGAGACGACCGCCGCGCTGACCCGCCTCGACG
>JBARAE010000617.1:0-2841 GCA_049791715.1 Micromonospora sp. | reverse complement strand
CGGAGGTTTCGGCGTGCAGGGCGATGGCGGACAGTGGTTCGCGGTCGTCGCGGAGTTTGCCGACGAGTTCGGCGGTGAGGTGCTGGGCTTCGGCGGCGCTGCCCCCGTTGCCGGCCACCAGCAGCCGCCCGCCCCGGGCCAGCGTCCAGGCCAGCTCGGTGCCCCAGCCGGCGAGCCGTTCGGCCTCCCGGCGGTACGGCAGCAGCGCGGCCGCCAGCCCGGACAGGTGCGCGTCGAGCGTCGAGAGCCGATCGGTCATCAGGCCACCGCCGGCGCCGGACGGGCGACCGTGCTCACCGCGGCGTAGACGGCGCTGAGCTGCTCGGCGCAGCGCTTCCACGAGTAGCGGCTACGGATCCGGTCCAGCGCCGCCGTGGCGTACGCGAAGCGGCGCACCTTGTCGGCGAGCAGCCGGCGGATCGCGGTGCCCAGGGCGCGCGGGTCGCGCGGCGGCACCAGGTTGCCGGTGAGCCCGTCGACGACGGTGTCGGCGATGCCGCCGACGTTGGTCCCGATCACCGGTACGCCGCAGGCCATTCCCTCCAGCGGGGTGAGCCCGAACGGCTCGTACCAGGGCGCGGCGACCAGCACGTCCGCCGATCGGTACCAGGCGCTCATCTCCTCGCGCGGCACTCCGCCCACCAGCCGGACCCGGTCGGCCACGCCGCACGACTCGGCGAGCGCGGTCAGCCGGCGGGCGAAGGAATCGGCGGCGAGCAGGTCGGCCGGCGGCCCGCCGACCACCACGCACTCGGCGTCCGGCACGGCCGGCATCGCCCGCACCACCTCCAGGAAGCCCTTGCGTTCCACCATCCGGCCGACGGTGATGATCCGCGGCCGGGCCGGGTCGCGTGGGGCGACCGGGCCGTCCGGGCGGAACACCTGCTGGTTGACCCCGGAGGGGACCAGCGCCATCCGGGACCGCGGCACGCCCATCCGGACCAGCTCGGCGACCTCGTCCTCGCACTGCACGATGACCCGGTCGACGGCCCGTCCCAGCGCGCGCTCGTAGCCGACGCGCCCTGGTGGACTGGTGTCCTTCGCGCCTTGGTGGCGCCGCTTCACCGTGCCGAGCGCGTGGTAGGTCAGCACCGTCGGCACCCCGGTACGCCGGCCGGCGTGCACGGTCGCCAGCCCGCTCATCCAGAAGTGGGCGTGCGCCACGTCCGGCGTCCACCCTCCCCGGCGCCACTGTTCGGCCAGCCACCGGCCGAACTCGCCCATGTAGGGCAGCAGGTGGTCCTTGGGCACCCGCTGGGCGGGGCCGGCCGGCACGTGGCAGACCTGGTAACCGTCCGGGGCGGACACCGAATCGGGCAGGGCGGCGGAGTCGCGGCGGGTGTAGACGCGGACGTCGTGCCCCTCGCCGACGAGCGCCGCCGCGAGTTCCGCCACGTGGGTGTTCTGGCCGCCGGCATCCTCCTCGCCGAGAACGGCGAGCGGGCTGGCGTGCTCCGAAATCATCGCGATGCGCATGTCTCCTCCTCCATCAGCCGGTCCCAGTCAGCGAGGAACCGGTCGAGCCCGAAGCGTTCCTTCGACACGTCGCGCGCCCGCGCCCCCAGCCGGTACGCCGCGTCGCGGTCCTCCGCGAGCCAGCGGGCCGCCTCGACCAGCGTGTCCACCCGCGTGGAGAGCACCCCGGCGTCGGGCGGTACGGCGTCCACCGCCTCGGTGGTGGCCAGCGCGATGACCGGCATGCCGATCGTCATGGCCTCGATGAGGCTCAGCCCGAGGGAGGTCCAGCGGCACAGGTGCAGGTACGCCCGCCGCCGCGCCACCTCCTCGTGCATCCGACCCTGCGGCAGGTCGTCGTGGCCGGTGACCGGGTGGGCGAGCGTGGCGCCGGCGGCGGTGAGCGCCTCGGGCAGCCCGGCCACCCCCATGCCGAAGACGTCCAGCGGCGCGACGGCGGCGAACCGGGGCATCAGGTCGGTGCCGGTGACCCGCCAGCGGCGGACCGGTTCGTTGGTGACCACGGCCAGCCGGTCGAGCTCCCCGGTCCACTCCACGCGGGGTGGCACGATGCCGTGCTCGATGACCGCGGTGCGCGTGCCGCCGTTGTCCCAGAACAACTCGTTGAAGTGGGTGACGTGGGCGATCAGCAGGTCGTCGCGGTCGGCCATCGGATGCCGGGTGTTGGGCACCTCCCCCTTGGGGGTGTTGTGTTCGACGTAGACGGCCGGCAGGTTCCGCCCGGGCCGGCGGCCGAGCCACTCCTCGGCCAGCTCCAGCTCCTCGGGACGTTGGAGGATCACCAGGTCCACGTCGGCCCGGCGGAGTTCCTCCGGGGTGACCTCGACGGCGTTTTCCGGCCACGGGTACGTCCGCGCCCGCCCGAGCCCGTACGGCCCCCGGTCGGGGGTGACCGGCACCAGGTACCGGTGCTTACCGTGCACGAACGACGTGGTCCAGGAGCCGTGTACGTGCCACAGCAGAACGTTCATGCCTCTCCTCACGAGCGACTGGTGGGGAACGGGGCGGACATCAGGTGGGCGGTGGAGCCAGGAGGCGCACGGCGGCGACCACGTCGGCCGGATCGACCCCGGTCAGGCAGGGGTGGCCGGCGAGCGGGCAGACCGCCGCGCGGGTGTCCCGGCAGGCCGCCCCGGCGTCGCCGAGCCGGACCGTGGGCACCCGGTAGGGCCCCCACTGTCCGAACGGGACGGTGGGCGCGAAGAGGCTGACCACCGGCGTGCCGACCGCGGCGGCCAGGTGCGCGGGGCCGGTGTTGCCGACCACCAGCGCGCCGGCCCGCGCGATGATCGCGGCCAGCTCGCCGAGGTCCGTACGACCGCCCAGGTCCAGTCCGCCGGCGGCGGCGACCCGGGCGGTCAGCTC
>JBARAE010000616.1:0-7996 GCA_049791715.1 Micromonospora sp. | reverse complement strand
GGCCAGCAGCGCGGCCGCCCGGACCCGGGCGCGACGGATCTTCGTCATGGTCGTCCCCATCCCTGTCCACGGGGCCGGCACCGGTTCCGGCCCCGACCGGTAGTTCGGTCGGCGCGGGGGAAAGGTTCAACGGCCCCTCGAACTGGCCGTCGGGGCGTACGCCACCGATCGGGACGGCGGTGGCGTCGCCGACGGTGCGGACAAGGGCGACCGATAGCATCGCAGGAGCCGGTACCGGCACAAGCCGAACACCATCGACGACAGGAGTCACCGTGTCCGCACCCCATACCCCCGTCGTGGCCGACCCCGTCGTCGTCGACGCCGGGACGACGGTGGCCGACGCGGTGGCCGCGGCCGGGCTGCCCACCACCGGCCCGAAGGCCGTCGTGGTGGTTCGCGACCCGCACGGTCAGCTCCGCGACCTGGACTGGAAGCCCGCCGACGAGACCAGCGTCGAGCCGGTCAGCCTCGACTCGCCGGACGGCCTGAACGTGCTGCGTCACTCCACCGCGCACGTGCTGGCCCAGGCGGTGCAGGACATCTTCCCCGAGGCCAAGCTCGGCATCGGGCCGCCCATCGAGAACGGCTTCTACTACGACTTCGCCGTCGACAAGCCGTTCCAGCCGGACGACCTGGCGAAGCTCGAGAAGCGGATGCAGGAGATCATCAAGTCCGGCCAGCGGTTCCGCCGCCGCCGCTTCGCCAGCCTGGACGAGGCGAAGGGCGAGCTGGCCGCCGAGCCGTTCAAGCTGGAGCTGATCGACGTCAAGGGGGAGGGACTCGACTCCTCCGAGGTGATGGAGGTGGGCGGCGGCGAGCTGACCATCTACGACAACCTCGCCGCCAACGAGGACAAGGTCTGCTGGTCGGACCTGTGCCGCGGCCCGCACCTGCCCAACACCCGGCTGATCGGCGCGTTCAAGCTGATGCGCTCCGCCGCCGCGTACTGGCGGGGGTCGGAGAAGAACCCGCAGCTGCAGCGCGTCTACGGGACGGCCTGGCCGACCCGGGACGAGCTCAAGGCGTACCTGAAGCTCCTGGAGGAGGCTGCCCGGCGCGACCACCGCAAGCTCGGCGCGGACCTCGACCTGTTCAGCTTCCCCGACGAGATCGGCTCGGGACTTCCGGTCTTCCACCCCAAGGGTGGCGTGCTGAAGCGCGTGATGGAGGACTACGTCCGCGTCCGCCACATCGAGGAGGGCTTCCAGTACGTCGGGACGCCGCACATCTCGAAGGAAGGCCTTTTCCACTCCTCGGGGCACCTGCCCTACTACAAGGACACGATGTTCCCTCCGATGGAGATGGAGGGCAGCGACTACTACCTCAAGGCGATGAACTGCCCGATGCACAACCTGATCTACAGGGCGCGCGGGCGGTCCTACCGTGAGCTGCCGATGCGGCTGTTCGAGTTCGGGTCGGTGTACCGGTACGAGAAGTCCGGCGTGATCCACGGGCTGACCCGCGTACGGGGCTTCACCCAGGACGACTCGCACTCCTACTGCACGCAGGAGCAGGCGCCGGCCGAGGTCAAGCACCTGCTCGGGTTCGTGCTCGGCCTGCTGAAGGACTTCGGCATCGACGATTTCTACCTGGAGCTGTCGACCCGGGACGACTCCCGGCCGGACAAGTTCGTCGGCTCGGACGAGGACTGGGCCACGGCGACCGCCGTGCTCGAGCAGTGCGCGCGGGAGACCGGGCTCGACCTGGTACCCGACCCGGGCGGCGCGGCGTTCTACGGTCCCAAGATCTCTGTCCAGGCGAAGGACGCCATCGGCCGCACCTGGCAGATGTCGACCATCCAGTACGACTTCAACCAGCCGAAGGGCTTCGGGCTCGAGTACCAGGCGGCCGACGGCACCCGGCAGCAGCCGGTGATGATCCACTGCGCCAAGTTCGGGTCGATCGAGCGCTTCATCGGTGTGCTGACCGAGCACTACGCGGGCGCGTTCCCGGCCTGGCTGGCGCCGGTGCAGGTGGTCGGCATCCCGATCCGCGAGGAGCACACCGACTACCTGCAGGGTTTCGTCGCGGCGCTGTCCGCCGAGGGTGTCCGCGCACACGTGGACACCGGTGACGACCGGATGCAGAAGAAGATCCGCACCGCCCAGCAGCAGAAGATCCCGTTCATGGTGATCGCCGGTGACGACGACGTGGCCGCCGGCACCGTGTCCTTCCGCTACCGGGACGGCTCCCAGCGCAACGGCGTACCGATGGCCGAGGCGGTCGCGCACGTTCTCGAGGTGGTCCGCTCCCGTACCAACGCCGGCCCGTCCGCGGAGAGCTGACCCGACCGCCCCGATTCGCCGTGAACGGCGGTGTCCCCGGCCAGGGACACCGCCGTTCGCCGCATCCCACGCCTGACCATAGGATCGGCGGTGTGACTGGGGCGGCGCGGCACTTCGACAACGGCACCGACGACGGCACCGACAACGGTCTGGCGGACGGGCTGGAACGGCTCTGGACGCCGCACCGGATGACCTACATCTCCGGAGAGGACCGGCCCGAGGGCGGCTACGAGAAGCCGACCGGCTGCCCGTTCTGCCTGGCTCCCGGGCTGCCGCCGGACGAGAGCCTGATCGTCGCCCGGGGTGCGCACGTCTTCGCGGTACTCAACCTCTACCCGTACAACCCGGGACACCTGCTGGTCTGCCCGTACCGGCACGTCGCCGACTACACCGAGCTGGACGAGCCGGAGACCGCCGAGCTGGCCTCCTTCACCAAGGCGGCCATGTGGGTGATCCGGCACGTCTCCAACGCGCACGGGTTCAACCTGGGCATGAACCAGGGCGGCGTGGCGGGCGCCGGCATCGCGGCCCACCTGCACCAGCACGTCGTCCCGCGCTGGGGCGGCGACGCCAACTTCATGCCGGTGATCGGCCGGACGAAGGTGCTGCCGCAACTGCTGGCCGACACCCGCGACCTGCTCGCCAAGGCCTGGCCCGCCTGACCCGTCCCGGCCGGGCGCCGGACCCGGCGGAGCCGACCGTCGCGCCCTCCCCACCAAGATCACACATCCCCCTGGCGGCCCCCTTCCGACAGTAGGATCCCGCACATGGCCCTGCTGCACCGCGCGGAACTGCGCCCCTCGAAGCTCGACCTGCTCGCCGGTTGGCTGCCCAGCCGCCCCTGGTTCGCCGGTACGACCGGCGCCGAGGTGACCCGGGTGGCCACGTTCCGATTCGACGACCCGGCCGGTGAGGTGGGTATCGAGACCCTGCTGGTCCGCGCCGGGGACGGGCCGCTCCTGCAGGTGCCGCTCACCTACCGCGGCGCACCGCTGGCCGGTGCCGACCGCTGGCTGGTCGGCACCACCGAGCACTCCGTGCTGGGCCCGCGCTGGGTGTACGACGGCACCGGCGACCCGGTCTACCAGGCCGCACTGGCCGCCGCCGTGCTCGACGGGGCGGGGCAGGCCGAGGAGTACTTCGAAACGGAGGGGCGGCGGGAGCTGCGCCCGGCGACCATGACGATCCACGGTGGCCGGATGGACGGCGCCGACGCCGCCGGGTTCGGTACGGTCCGGGAGGTGGTCGATGCCGAGCCGACCCGCCTCGTGACCGACCGGCTGGAGTTGGCCGTGGTGCGCCGCCCCGGCCCCGCCGACGCCCCGTCCGCGGCTCGCCTGACCGGCGCGTGGCCCGAGTCGCCCACCCCCGTCGTGCTCGCGTACACGACGCTCCGCTGACGCCCGTCCGCCGCCGTCCCGCCACTCCCGGTGGCGTGCTTCCCTTCGCGGCTGTTCGAGGTGGCAGGATGCGTCGATGGCAGTGATCACGCGAACGCTCGGCCGCAGCGGCATCGAGGTCAGCGCCCTCGGCATGGGCTGCTGGGCGATCGGTGGCCCCTGGGCCGAGGCCGGCCGGCCGCTGGGCTGGGGCGCGGTGGACGACGAGGAGTCCGTCCGCGCCGTCCGCCGCGCGCTCGACCTCGGGGTGACGCTCTTCGACACCGCCGACACGTACGGGGCGGGGCACGGCGAGCGGGTCCTCGGTCGGGCGCTCGCCGGCCGCCGCGACGAGGCGGTGATCGCCACCAAGTGGGGCTACACCTTCGACGAGGCGACCCGGCAGGCCACCGGCGAGGACGCGTCACCGACGTACCTCCGGCGGGCGGTGGTGGACTCGCTGCGCCGGCTGGGCACCGACCGGATCGACCTCTACCAGTTGCACCTGGGTGACCTGCCGGTGCCCCGGGCCGAGGCGCTGATCGGCACGCTGGAGGACCTGGTCGCCGACGGGCTGGTCCGGGCGTACGGCTGGAGCACCGACCGGGCCGACCGCGCGGCCGCCTTCGCCCAGGTCGCGCCGCACGCGACGGCCGTCCAGCACGGCCTGTCGGTGCTGCGGGACGCCCCGGCCATGCTGGCCGTCTGCGACAAGCACGACCTCGGTAGCGTCGCCCGCGGGCCGCTCGCCATGGGGCTGCTCACCGGCACGTACGCGACCCACTCGACGCTGCCCTCGGACGACGTGCGGGGTACGGCCACCAACTGGGTGGAGTGGTTCCGCAGTGGCCGGCCCGCGCCGGAATGGCTGCGCCGGGTGGCGGCGGTCCGCTCGGCCCTCACCGCGGACGGGCGGACCCTCGCGCAGGGGGCGCTGGGCTGGATCTGGGCGCGCAGCGGCCGGGCCGTGCCGATCCCCGGCGCGCGTACCGTCGCCCACGTCGAGGAGAACGCCGCCGCGCTGCACCGCGGCCCGCTCGCCCCGGACCACTTCGCCGAGGTGGAACGCACCCTCGCCGCCCTGCGGACCGCCGCCCTCCGGGACGCCGACCGCCCGTACTGGCCGATGCCCCCGGTCCCCGCCGCCCGCCCGTGACCGGCTCCGAACGGGCGGCCGGGGTGGGTCAGGCGCGGGTGGCGTGCTCCTTGCGGACCTGCTCGGCCAGGTGGGCCGGCATCGGCTCGTAGCGGGCGAACTCGCGACGGAAGGTGCCCGTGCCGGCGGTCATCGAGCGCAGCTCGACGGCGTACCGGAGCAGTTCGGTGGCCGGCACCTCCGCCCGGACCAGCGTGCGCCCCTCGGCGTCCGGGTCCGGCTCGGTGCCGAGCACCCGGCCGCGGCGGCCGGACAGGTCACCCATCACCGCGCCGACGGAGGAGTCGGGCACCCGGATGGTCACCTCGTCGACCGGCTCCAGCAGGGCGGGCTGCCCCTTCTCGGCGGCGTCGCGCAGCGCCAGCGCGCCCGCGGTCTGGAACGCCGCGTCGGAGGAGTCGACGCTGTGCGCCTTGCCGTCGAAGAGCGTCACCCGCAGGTCCACCACCGGGTACCCGGCGACCAGGCCGCGTTCCATCTGGGCGCGGACGCCCTTCTCCACCGACGGGATGTAGTTGTGCGGAACCGCGCCGCCGACCACCTTGTCGACGAACTCGAAGCCGCCGCCGCGGGGGAGCGGTTCCACCTCGACGTCGCAGACCGCGTACTGGCCGTGGCCCCCGGACTGCTTGACGTGCCGCCCGTGCCCCTTGCCGCCGACGGTCAGCGTCTCGCGCAGCGCCACCCGGACCGGTTCGGTCTCCAGCTCCACCCCGCCGCTGCGCAGCCGGTCCAGCACCACGTCGGCGTGCGCCTCGCCCATGCACCAGAGCACCAGCTGGTGGGTCTCGGCGTTGCGCTCCAGTCGCAGGGTCGGGTCCCCGGCGACCAGCCGGGCCAGGTTCCGCGCCAGGGCGTCCTCGTCGGCCCGGCTCTTCGCCACGATCGCCACCGGCAGCAGCGGCTCGGGCATCTCCCACGGTGCGATGAGCAGCGGCTCCTCCTTGGCGGAGAGGGTGTCGCCGGTCTCCGCGCTGCCCGACTTGGTGACCGCGCAGAGGTCGCCCGCCACGCAGGAGGTCACCTCCCGCAGCGTCGCGCCCAGCGGGCTGTAGATGTGGCCGACCCGTTCGTCGGCGTCGTGGTCGGGGTGCCCGCGCTCGGCCATCCCGTGCCCGGAGACGTGCACCGTCTGGTCGGGACGCAGCGTGCCGGAGAAGACCCGGACCAGGGAGACCCGGCCGACGTGCCGGTCGACGGTGGTCTTGACCACCTCGGCCACCAGCGGACCGTCCGGGTCGCAGGTCAGCGGCGGCCGGGGCGAGCCGTCCACCCCGGTGACCGCCGGCAGGTCGTGCTCCAGCGGCGACGGGAAGGCGGCGACCAGGCCGTCCAGCAGCGCGTCCAGGCCCACCCCGGTGGTCGCGCAGACCGGCACCACCGGGTAGAAGTGGCCGCGGGCGACCGCCTTCTCCAGGTCGGTGATCAGCACCTCGGTGTCGATCTCCTCGCCGCCGAGGTAGCGGTCCATGAGGGTCTCGTCCTCGCTCTCGGCGATGATCCCCTCGATCAGCTCGTTGCGCGCCTCGAGGATCGCGGGCAGGTGCTCCGGATCCGGTTCGCGTACCGCGGCGGGCAGGCCGGCCGAGTAGTCGAAGACGCGGCGGGTGATCAGGCCCATCAGGCCGGCGACGGACACGCCGTCGTCGCCGAGCATCGGCAGGTAGAGCGGGAGTACGTTGTCGCCGAAGACCCGCTGGCAGAGCGCCACCGCCTCGTCGAAGTCGGCGCGCGGGTGGTCCAGCCGGGACACCGCGACGGCGCGCGGCATGCCGACCGCGGCGCACTCCTCCCACAGGGCGGCGGTGGCGGCGTCCATTCCGTCGGCCGCGGAGACCACGAAGAGCGCGGCGTCGGCGGCCCGCAGGCCGGCGCGCAGCTCCCCGACGAAGTCGCCGTACCCGGGGGTGTCCAGGAGGTTGAGCTTGACGTCGTTGTGCAGCAGCGGGGCGCAGGCCAGGCTCACCGAGCGCTGCTGGCGTACCGCCGCCGGGTCGTGGTCGCAGACCGTGGTGCCCTCGGTGACGCTGCCGGCCCGGCTGATCGTGCCGCTCGCCGCGAGCAGCGCCTCGACCAGAGTGGTCTTGCCGGCACCGGAGTGCCCGACGAGCACCACGTTGCGAACCCTGCCGGGCTCGGTCACCACCGGCGCGTTGCCGGTGACACCCTTCTCCTGATTTTTCTGCGCCATCGCGGCGCACCTCCCTCAGCCGGTGGTGGGTTGGCGACCGCCGCGCGCGACGGGGAAGCGGGGCCCGGGCGGGTGCCGCGGCGATATCCTCCGGTGGTCTCCTGGACGACGGGTATGCGGACGGGTGGTCCGGTGAAGTGGCTCACCTCCCACACTCGATCTCACACCCGTTGCCGGACCGGCACAAGGCCGAACGGCCCGGTCGGACGACCGGCCGTATCGTGCGGCGCGGCGGACCGTTATCGTGGGACCGCCATGGCGAAGATCTTCCAAGTGACGGCCCGAGCGGGGATGACCCGTGTCGTGGAGCCGGTCGCGCGCGGTCTGCTCCGCGCGGGTGTGTCCCCCAACGCGGTCACCGTGACCGGCACCGTCGGCGTGGTCGTCGGCGCCCTCGGCTTGGGCGCCCGCGGCCATCTGGTCGCCGCTGCGCTGATCGTCACGGCCTTCGCGCTCACCGACCTGCTCGACGGAACGATGGCCCGGATGAGCGGCGGGTCGACCCGGTTCGGCGCGTTCCTCGACTCGAGCATGGACCGGATCGCCGACAGCGCCGTCTTCGGCGCGGTCGCGTACTGGCTGGCCACCCAGGGGGACCACGCCGGCACGGCCGCCGCGCTGATCTGCCTGGCCGCCGGCGGGCTGGTCTCCTACGTCAAGGCCCGCGCCGAAGGGCTGGGCATGACCTGCAACGTCGGCATCGCCGAGCGCACCGAACGGCTGCTCATCGTCGGCGTGGGCGGCCTGCTCACCGGCCTCGGCGTGCCGTGGGCCCTGGAGATCGCGCTCTGGCTGCTGGCCGCCGTCTCGATCTTCACGGTGGGGCAGCGGATGGCCCACGTGTACCGGCAGTCGCAGCTGGTCGGGCAGGAGTGAACCTCACCGAGCTCGGTTACGTCGCCGGCTGGCGCCTGGTCCGCGCGCTGCCGCGGCCCGTGGTGGCCGCGGCCTTCCGGGCGGGCGCCGACCGCGCCCACCGCAGGGG
>JBARAE010000615.1:0-2692 GCA_049791715.1 Micromonospora sp. | reverse complement strand
GGGCGCGGCCGCCGGTCTCGTCGCGGCGCTCGTCGCGGCGGGCACCACCCTGCCCGCGACCCCGGCTCTCGCTGTCAACGCGCTGCACTCCACCGTCGTCAGCGCCGACCCGGCGAACTGGACGCCGCACGCGCTCGACGGCACCGTCTACCGGATCACCCAGATCGGCACCCGGGTCTACATGGCCGGGTCCTTCACCAAGGTCCGCAACGCGGGCAGCACCACCGAGCTGGCCATGCCCCGGCTGGTGGCGTTCGACGCCACCACCGGCCGGATCGACACCACCTTCCGGCCCGTGGTCAACAGCACCGTCAAGGCCCTCGCCGCCGCCGCGGACGGCCGGTCGCTCTACATCGGCGGGTCGTTCACCTCGGTCAACGGGGTGACTGCGCCGCGGGTCGCCCGGATCGACGCGGCCACCGGCGCGCGGGTCGCCGGCTTCGCCCCGGCCGCGCTCAACGGGCCGGTCAACGACATGCGGCTGGTCGGTGGCCGGCTCATCCTGGGTGGGGCGTTCCAGACCGTGGGTGGGGTGAGCCGGCGCGGGCTGGCGGCCCTGAACGCGGGCACCGGCGCCGCCGACGCGTCGGTGAACCTGCGGCTCGACGGTCCCCGGACCACGTCCACCGGTGCCACCGCGCCGGTGAAGGTGGAGGCGCTGGACGTCTCCGCCAACGGCAGCCGGCTGATCTTCATCGGGAACTTCAGCACGGTCGCGGGGCAGGCCCGGCACCAGCTCGCGGTGGCGGGGCTGACCGCCGCGGGCGCGACCCTCTCCGGCTGGTCGACGACGCGGTACCAACCCACGTGCTCCGGCGGAACGCCCACCTACATGCGGGGGGTGGACATTTCGCCCGACGGGACCTGGTTCGCCATCGTGACGACCGGCTACACGTACACCGGACTGCTCTGCGACACGGCAACCCGGTGGGAGTTCGGCACCGAGACCTCCGGCAAGCAGCCGACCTGGGTGAACTACACCGGCGGCGACACCCTGCTCTCGGTGGCCATCACCGGCCCGGCGGTCTACGTCGGCGGGCACCAGCGGTGGCTGGACAACCCGTACGGCCGGGACTCGGCCGGGGCGGGCGCGGTGTCCCGGCCCGGGATCGGGGCGATCCACCCCACCACGGGCAAGGCGCTCGCCTGGAACCCCACGAAGGAACGCGGGGTCGGCACCGGCGAGCTGTACGCCACCGAGCGGGGACTCTGGATCGGCAGCGACACCAGCACCGTCGCCGGGGAGTACCACGGCAAGATCGCCTTCTTCCCGCTGCCCTGAGCGGGGCGGGCACCCACGGGCGCGGCGGCCCTTTGGCCGCCGCGCCCGGTCGGGTCAGCGGCGCAGGGTGAGGATCAGGTCGGCGACCAGGGCGGTCCAGCCGGTCTGGTGCCAGGCGCCGAGCCCGGCGCCGTTGTCGCCGTGGAAGTACTCGGGGAAGCAGATCAGGTCCCGCCAGTCCGGGTGGGTCTGGAAGAGCTGGGCGGCGCCGTAGATGGGCCGCCGGCCCCAGTCGTCCCGGGTGAAGAGGGCGATCAGCCGGGCGGAGAGGTCGTCGGCGATCTCGTCCAGGGTCCGCTTCACCCCCGAGCGGGTCGGATACTCGACCTGCAGGTCGTCGCCGAAGAACGCGGCGTAGTCGCGCAACGCGCTGATCAGCAGGAAGTTCGTCGGCATCCAGATCGGGCCGCGCCAGTTGGAGTTGCCGCCGAACAGCCCGCTGGTCGACTCCGCCGGCTCGTAGCCGACGCAGAACTCCTGCCCGCCCAGGGTCACCGAGAACGGCTTGTCCAGGTGGGCGCGGGACAGCGTACGCAGGCCGTACTCGGAGAGGAACTCGTCGGTGTCCAGCACCCGGGCGAGCAGCCGGACCACCTGCTCCGGGCCGACCATGGACAGCAGCCGCTGCTGCCGCCCGTCCGGGCCCAGCCGGCGGGCGCCGATCACGTCGGCGTACTCGGGGCGGTTGGTGAGGAACCAGCGCAGCCGGGCGCCCAGCTCGGGCAGCCGGCGCAGGGTCTTCGCGGTGAGCCGGGTGGTCGCCGCGAGGGGCAGCAGCCCGACCACCGAGCGGACCTTCAGCGGCACCTGGCTGCCGTCGGCCAGCCGCAGCACGTCGTAGAAGAAGGCGTCCTCGGCGTCCCAGAGCCCCTGGTCGTACGCGGCGGCGGCGATGTACGCGAAGTGTTCGAGGAACTTCGTCGCGGTGTCCACGTACGCCCGGTCGTGCTCGGCCAGCACGATGGCCATGTCGAGCATGTTGAGGGCGTACATGGCCATCCAGCCGGTGCCGTCGGACTGCTCCAGCACCCCGGCCACCGGCAGCGCGGCGGAGCGGTCGAACGGGCCGACGTTGTCCAGCCCCAGGAAGCCGCCCTCGAACACGTTGTTACCGCCGGTGTCCTTGCGGTTGACCCACCAGGTGAAGTTCAGCAGCAGCTTGTGCATCACCCGGGCGAGGAACTCGTGGTCGCGGGAGCCGTCGATCTCGAAGACCTTCAGCGCCGCCCAGGCGTGCACCGGCGGGTTCACGTCGCCGAACGCCCACTCGTACGCCGGGATCTGCCCGTTGGGGTGCAGGTACCACTCGCGGAGCAGGAGCAGCAGCTGCTCCTTGGCGAAGCCGGGGTCGACCCGGGCGATGGTGACGCAGTGGAAGGCCAGGTCCCAGGCCGCGTACCAGGGGTACTC
>JBARAE010000614.1:0-9120 GCA_049791715.1 Micromonospora sp. | reverse complement strand
GGATGCGACCCGGCACCCAGACCCCCTCGGCGGCGAGCGCGTCGCCGTGCGCGCTGAACACCGCGTCGGGTCGTCCGTCGGCGCGGACGCCGCCGCCCGGTTCGAGGACGATCACCCGGTCGACCAGCGGCAGGGCCTCGGCGACCCGATGCTCGACCAGGATCAGGGTGGTGTCGGCGTCGAGGGCGCCGGCGACGGCCTCTCGGACCAGCGCTGCACCGGCCGGGTCGAGGTTGGCGGTCGGCTCGTCGAGCAGCAGCAGCGCCGGCCGCAGGGCGAGCGCGCCGGCCAGGGCGAGGCGCTGCTGCTCGCCGCCGGAGAGGGCGGCGGTGGGCCGGTCCCGGTGGTACGGGAAGCCGACCCGACGCAGCGCCTCGTCCACCCGGGGCCAGATCTCGTCGGGCGGTACGCCTCGGTTCTCCAGCCCGAACGCGACGTCGTCGCCGCAGCGGGCCATCACCAGTTGGGTTTCCGGGTCCTGGAAGACGATGCCGACCCGCTCCCGGGCCTTGCGCGGGTCCAGCCCGTCGATCTCGACGGTGCCCTCCTGCTCGCCGGAGTCCTCCGGCAGCAGTCCGGCGAGCGCGGCGAGCAGAGTGCTCTTGCCCGCCCCGGAGGGCCCGAGCAGCAGCACTCGCTCGCCGGCCTCGATGCGCAGGTCCACCCCGCGTACCGCCCAGCGTTTCCGGCCGGCGTGCCGCCACCCGAACCCGCGCAGCTCCACGGCACTCACCGTCCCGCGCACCTCCTCCCGGACCACCCTGCCCCGTTGATCATGGAGTTGACGGCACTTCCGGAGATCACCATCGCGCCAACTCCATGATCGACTCGGCTGGGTCAGACGGCGGCGCGTTCGCGGCCGGCGGGGAAGCGGTCGAGGACGCCGGTACCCGCCAGGGCGCGGGTCAGCAGCCAGCCGCCGACGCCCGCGATGACGGTGGAACTGACGATCGTCAGCAGGGCGTACGGAAGCCGGTAGCTGGTCAGGTCGTACGTGGCGTTCCAGACGAAGAAGTCGAAGAGGGCGGCGCTCAGGCCGGTCAACGCGCCGGCGAGCACCGCGGTCGGCAGCTTGAACGAGCGGTACCGGAACGCCGCGAAGGCCAGTTCGGCACCGATCCCCTGCACGATGCCCTGCGGAATGACCGTGCCCGCCCACTGGCTGCCCAGCAGCGCGGAGATGATCGCCGCCACGGTCTCGCAGTAGAGCGCCGCTCCGGGCTTCCGGATGACGAGGCCGCCGATCACGGCCGGCATCAGCCAGACGCCGTAGATCAGCGTCTGCGCCGGGGGGAAGAAGGCGAAGGCGCCTTCGGTGGCGCTCCAGACCAGCCCCCAGGCCCAGAAGATGACGCCGAAGGCGACGGCGATCACCGAGGCGACCACGATGTCGATGGTGCGCCAGCGGTTGCTGTCGGTGTGGTTCATGGTTGACTCCCAGTCCAAGAGAGGAACCAGGAGAAGACGCACGCCGCGCCCGGATGCCCGGACGGCGGCGCGGCTGGAGGTCGACCGAACTCCCTGCGCTGGCATTACCCAGATCAGGTTCGAGGGTCTGCGGGCGGTGCCCGCACTCTCAGCGCTGTGCGCTCCCCTGTCGGATGTGAAGTTGTCTCGGCAGACGCTAGCACCGACCCCCGGTACCGGACTAGCAGGGCGGTCGCGGTCGGGCCGGGCCGCGGTGCGGTGAGTAGGGTGACGATCATGCGGGTCGAGGCGCGAGGTCTGACGTTCGAGGTACGCACCGGCGGTCCCCAGGACGGCATACCCGTCCTGCTGCTGCACGGCTTCCCGCAGCACGGTGGCGAATGGGACGAGGTCGTCCCCGCGCTGCACGCTGCCGGGCTGCGCACGTACGCCCTCGACCAGCGCGGGTACTCGCCGGACGCGCGGCCGGAGGCGGTCGAGGCGTACCGGATTCCGGAGCTGGTGGCCGACGCGGCCGGCGTGCTCGACGCGCTCGGGGTCGAGGCCGCGCACGTGGTGGGGCACGACTGGGGCGCGATCGTGGCGTGGGGCTTGGCGGCGGCACACCCGGCGCGGGTCCGCACCCTGACCGCCGTGTCGGTGCCGCACCCGGCCGCGATGGGGCACGCGCTCGCCACCGACCCGCAGCAGAAGGCTCGCTCCTCCTACATCGCCCTGTTCCGCAAGCCGGGCAAGGCGGAGAGGGTGCTCCTCGCGTTCAACGCGACCGCGCTGCGAAAGATGCTCGGCGGGGTCGGCGACGCCGCCCGGGTGGCCCGCTACGCGGACCCGATGCGCGAGCCGGGCGCGCTGACCGCCGCCCTGAACTGGTACCGGGCGATGACGGGGGCCGACATGAAGGCGGTGGGGCCGGTGGGCGTGCCGACGACCTTCGTCTGGAGCGACCGGGACATCGCGATCGGCCGGACCGCCGCCGAGGCGTGCGCCGCCCACGTCACGGGTGAGTTCCGCTTCGTGCAGCTCTCCGGCGTGACGCACTGGATCCCGGACGAGGCGCCGGGGCCGCTGGCCGAGGCGATCCTCGCCCGGGTGGCCGGCTGATCGACAACGGACGGAGGGAAAAACCATGACGGTGAGCGCCGACGCGTACCTGGCGGTGGTGACCGAGACGATCGGCCGGGTGGCCGCCGCCCAGCGGGAGGCGGTCGGTCGGGCCGCCGACCTGATCACGGAATCGCTGCGCGCCGACGGGGTGATCCACGCCTTCGGTACGGGCCACTCGGAGGCCCTCGCCATGGAGATCGCCGGGCGGGCCGGGGGGCTGGTACCCACCAACCGGATCGCCCTGCGCGACCTGGTGCTGTACGGCGGTGAGCCGGCCGACGTGCTCGGCCCGAAGCTGGAACGCGACCCGGCCGTGGCGCACCGCCTCTACGAACTGGCCCCGGTGCGTCCGCAGGACGTCTTCGTGCTCGCCTCCAACTCGGGCGTCAACGGCGCCATGGTGGAGTTCGCGTCCCTGGTGAACGAGCGGGGGCACGGCCTGGTGGCGATCACCTCGGCGGAGCACTCCGGCCGGATGACCTCCCGCCACCCGTCCGGGCGCAAGCTCGCCGACTTCGCGGACGTGGTGCTCGACAACGGCGCCCCGTACGGCGACGCGACCCTCCCGTTGCCCGGCGGTGGCGCGGTCGGCGCGGTCTCCTCCATCACCGCCGCGCTGCTGGCCCAGCAGATCGTGGCGGAGGTGGTGGCCCGGCTCCTCGCGGCGGGGGAGCGACCCCCGGTCTACCTTTCCGCGAACATCACCGGCGGCGACGAGCACAACGCCGAGCTGGAGGCCCGCTACGCCGGCCGGATCCGCCGGGGCGCGTGACCGGACCGGAGATCATGAGGCGGTTTCGCTGCGCGACCGGTCGGGCATAGCCCTTCTGCCGACGGGGTGCTCCCCGCCGGCAGTACCGTCTTCGGCGGAGGTAGCGCGTGTCCAAGGAATCCGAGAAGCAGCGCTGGCGGCGCAACTTCGCCGACCTGCTCCAGGAACTGCGGGTCGCGCAGACCGGGGTGCAGATCCTCTTCGCCTTCCTGCTCACCCTGCCGTTCAGCAACGGTTTCACCCGGACCAGCGGTTTCCAGAAGGACGTCTACATCGTCGCGCTGCTCGCCGCCGCCGCGTCCGCCGCGCTGATCATCTCGCCGGTCGCGTTCCACCGGGCGCTGTTCCGGCAGGGACGTAAGCCGGAACTGGTCCGGTACGCCCACCGGATGGCCAGCGGTGGCCTCGCGTTCATGCTGGTCTCCATGGTCAGCGCGGTGCTGCTGGTGACCGACTTCGTACTGCACCGCCCCATCGCCGTGGTGCTCACGGCGCTCACCGCCGTATGGTTCCTCACCTTCTGGGCGGCGCTGCCCTTCATCCGGCGCGGCTGGGGCGAGGACGACATCGACGACGACGAGGACGACCCGGACGTCCTGCCCGGCGACTGAACCGCGAGAAGCGGGCCGGACACCGCGCCAAATCGGACGTGCGGCAAACGCTACCGCTGGGTAACACCCGGGAGTAGCGTCAGTTCTGTCGCGCACGTTGACGCAGCCGGACCGAGGTTCGAGGGAGCAGCCGTGACCACGACACAGAACAGCCGACCCGACGAAGCGGGCGCAGCCGGAGCGGGTGGTCCCACCGGCAAGATGCCCCCGATCGACGACACCAGCCCGCCGCCCGGCTCGGCCACGGCGATCGACGAGGCGGGTGGGGCCGGGCCGCTGCCCGGCGAGGCGGGTCAGGTCTCCGAGAAGGAGGCCCGCCAGGTCGCCGAGGCGGCTCGCGAGGCGGCCTGGGACCGGCCCAGCTTCGGCAAGGAACTCTTCCTCGGCCGGTTCCGCCTCGACCTGATCAACCCGTGGCCGCAGTCCGACCCGGACGACGTGCAGCGGGCTGAGACGTTCCTCGCCGAGCTCGGCGCGTACCTGGATTCCGACGTGGACGGTGCGGCCATCGAGCGGGACGCGCGCATCCCGGACGAGGTGTTCCACGGGCTGGCCCGGCTCGGCGCCTTCGGCATGAAGATCGACCGGAAGCACGGCGGGCTCGGGCTGAGCAACCTGCACTACTGCCGGGCGCTGATGCGGGTGGGTTCGGCCAACCCGGCGATCAGCGCCCTGCTCTCGGCGCATCAGTCCATCGGTGTGCCGCAGCCGCTGAAGATGTTCGGGACGCCCGAGCAGAAGCAGCGGTTCCTGCCCCGGCTCGCGGCCGGTGAGGTTTCCGCGTTCCTGCTCACCGAGCCGGACGTCGGTTCCGACCCGGCCCGCCTGGCCACCACCGCCGAGCCGACCGAGGACGGCAGCGGGTACCGGCTCAACGGGGTGAAGCTCTGGGCCACCAACGGCACGGTCGCCACCCTGCTCGTGGTGATGGCCCGGGTGCCGGCGGCCGAGGGTCGGCGGGGCGGGATCACCGCCTTCGTGGTCGAGGGTGACAGCGAGGGCATCACGGTCGAGCGCCGCAACGCCTTCATCGGCCTGCGGGGCCTGGAGAACAGCCTCACCCGCTTCCACGACGTCTTCGTGCCGAAGGAGAACGTCATCGGCGGCGAGGGCAAGGGGCTGAAGATCGCCCTGACCACCCTGAACACCGGTCGGCTGTCGCTGCCGGCGATGTGCGTCGGGGCGGGCAAGTGGTCGCTGAACGTGGCCCGCGAGTGGGCCGCCGACCGGGTGCAGTGGGGCCGGCCGGTGGGCGAGCACGAGGCGGTCGCCAAGAAGCTGGCCTTCATCGCCGCCACCACGTACGGCATGGAGTCCATGCTGGACCTCTGCTGCCTGCTGGCCGACGACGACCGCAACGACATCCGGATCGAGGCGGCGCTGGTCAAGCTCTACGCCAGCGAGATGGCCTGGAAGATCGCCGACGAGCTGATCCAGATCCGGGGCGGCCGCGGCTACGAGACCGCCGACTCGCTGGCCAACCGTGGTGAGCGTCCGGCCGCGGTCGAGCAACTTTTGCGGGACCTGCGGATCAACCGGATCTTCGAGGGCTCCACCGAGATCATGCACCTGCTGATCGCCCGGGAGGCGGTCGACGCCCACCTCTCGGTGGCCGGCGACATCATCGACCCGGACGCCGGGCTCGGCCGCAAGGCGAAGGCGGGCGCCCGGGCCGGCGCGTTCTACGCCAAGTGGCTGCCCACCCTCGCCGTCGGCAAGGGGCAGACCCCCGGGGCGTACGGGGAGTTCGGGCCGCTCGCCGGTCACCTGCGGCACGTCGAGCGCACCTCGCGGAAGCTGGCCCGGTCCACGTTCTACGCGATGTCCCGCTGGCAGGGGAAGATGGAGCGCAAGCAGGCGTTCCTCGGCCGGGTGGTGGACATCGGCGCGGAGCTGTTCGCCATCTCCGCGGTCTGCGTGCGGGCGACCGCCGAGCGGAACGCCCACCCGGAGAACGTCGAGCTGGCCGACCTGTTCTGCCGGCAGGCCCGGCTGCGGATCGACGAGCTGTTCACCGGGCTCTGGTCCAACACCGATTCCCAGGACGTGGCGGCGGCGAAGCGGATCCTCGCCGGCCGGTACGCCGCACTGGAGGAGGGTGTGGTGACCCCGCCGGCCGACGCCCCCTGGGTGGCCCGCTGGACGCCGGGCCCGTCGACTGCCGAGGACGTCCGCCGTCGCATCCCGCCCGTGGGGTGAGCCGGCGCGGCGGGCAGCTCGCCCGTGAGGTGGCCAGCGGTGAGCGGTGAGCGACGCGCCGCCCGGCAGCGGTCACCGCGGCAACCGTTATGACGGAGAGGCATAAATATGCCTCTCCGTCATATTGGTTCGTGGGGCATACGCTCCGGGGAGCCGGCGTCAGCGGGCGACGGCCCAGGCGATCACGGCGGCCAGGATGAGCCCGTTCAGCCCGGCCAGCACCAGGTAGGCGGCCGGCGGGATCCGGCGACCCTTGCGGACGTAGCTCACCAGGACGCCCGCGTACACGAGCAGCAGCACGGCGACGACGATCAGGAAGTAGAGCACCGGGACACCCTACCGACCGGACCTCAGCCCCAGGCTGCGCAGCTCCAGCGCGGCGAGCGCGTCCACGGCGTCGTCGTCGCCGCGCCGCCAGGCCTCTGCGACGTCGGGCGCGATCCGGGCCAGCCTGCCAAGCGGCTGGCCGGCCAGCGCGCGCAGCGCCAGCAGGTCCCGGCCGGCGGGGGCGGTGGCGAGGGCCTTCGCCGCCCCGGCCCGGCGCATCCAGCGCAGTCGCAGCGGCAGCCAGCCGAAGAGCACCAGGCCGAGCGGAAAGACCAGCACCGCGATGCTCAGCGCGAGCGCCAGCTGCCCGACGAGTTCCTGCTGGTCGCGGCCCGCCTCCGCGACCGCCCGGGCGGCGTCGGCGGCCTTGGTGAAGGGGGCGGTCAGCTCGTCGCCGACCAGCGGCACCCGCCCGACCTTGCCGCCGGCGTCGGCCAGGCTGTCGGCGAGGCCGCGGCCGGCCCCCTCCAGCTTCTGTCCCGGTACGGCGAGCTTCTGCACCAGGTCGTGCAGCCAGAGCGCGAAGCGGATCGCCGCGTACACCCAGACGACCACGAGCAGATCGGTGAGCAGCTGACGGAGGGCGGTGGGAAAACGGTCAGCGTAGATCTTCACGCCGGACAGCGTGCCACGCTCCGGCCGCCCCGGCACGGGTCGGTTTTCTCAGCCGGCGCAGGCCGGGCAGGTACCGAAGATCTCCAGGGTGTGGCTGACGTCGGCGTACCCGTGCTGGGCGGCGACCCGCTCGGCCCAGCTCTCCACCGTCGGACCGGCCACCTCGACCGTCCGGCCGCAGGCCCGGCAGACCAGGTGGTGGTGATGGCCCTCGCTGCACCGGCGGTACAGGTGCTCGCCGCCGGGCGGGCGCATCACGTCGATCTCGCCCGCGTCGGCCAGCCCCTGCAACGTCCGGTAGACGGTGGTGAGACCGACCCGTTCGCCCCGCTGCCGCAGCATCGCGTGCAGGTCCTGGGCGCTGTGGAAGCCCTCCACCTCGGCCAGCAGGGCGCTCACGGCCGTCCGCTGCCGCGTGTTCCTGAGCGTCCCTTCGGTCACGGCCCCTCCCCGGCGTGACTGACCGCGTCCGCCACGATGTGGGCGACGTGCTCGTCCACCAGGGCGTACGCGATCTCGCGACCGCGCCGGGAGCCGCGGACCACGCCGGCACCGCGCAGCACCCGCAGATGCTGGGAGACCAACGGCTGTGGGGCGCCGAGCTTCTCGACCAGCTCGTGCACGCACCGTTCACCCTGCGCCAGTTCGCTCACGATCGCCAACCGGATGGGCGCGGAGAGCGCGCGCAGCAGGTCACCCGCGTCCTCGAAGGCGTCGTACCCGTTCGTGCCGGTCACGCTGTAACGGTAACCAATGCCAGCAGAGCCGGCCGGGGCCGGCTCATCCGAGCACCACCTCGTGCGGCTCGGCCACCGGCTCGCCCGGTTCGGCGGCGGGCACGGCAGCCTGGCCGGTACGTCGGCGCAGCGCCCGCCATCCCGCCGCGACGAGCGCGACGACCAGGAACGACGCGATGGCCAGCAGCACCACCGAGGCGCCGGGCGCGGTGTCGGCCGTGGCGGCCACCCAGATCCCCGCCCCGGCGGCGAAGAGCCCGAGCGCCATCGCGGCGGCCATCGTGCTGCGGAACCCGCGGGTGACCTGCTGCGCGGTGGCGACCGGCACCACCATCAGCGCGCTGATCAGGAGCACACCGACCGCCCGCATGGCGATCGTGACGGTCACCGCGGTGGTCACCGCGAGGAGCAGGTTGAGTGCCCGGACCGGCAGGCCGGAGACCCGGGCGTACTCCTCGTCGTGGCAGACCGCGAAGAGCGCCGGACGCAGCGCCAGCATGGTGACCAGGACGGCCACGCCGAGCACCAGGATGGTGGTCAGGTCGGCCGCCGACGTGGTGGTCAGCGACCCGAACAGGTACGAGTTGAGCGACGCGCTGCTGGTGTCGGAGAGGCCGACCAGCATCACGCCGCCGGCGATGCCGCCGTAGAACAGCAGCGCCAGGGCCAGGTCGCCGGAGGTGCGGCCGCGCGAGCGGACCAGCTCGATGACGATCGCGCCGAGCGTCGCGGCGATCACCGCCACCAGCACCGGGGACCGGTTCAGCAGCAGCCCCGCCCCGACGCCGGTCAGCGCGACGTGCCCGATGCCGTCGCCGATCAGCGCCAGCCGGCGCTGCACCAGGTAGATCCCGAGCGCCGGCGCCGCCAGGCCGATGACCAGCGCGCCGACCAGGGCGCGCAGCATGAAGTCGTACTGGAAGAGGTCCATCTCAGTTGCTCCACAGCCCGGCGGGCTCCTCGGGACCGTGCGGGTGCACGTGGTCGTGGTCGGGTTCCGCGTGGTGGCCGGCGGGCTCCGGCACGGCGCCGTCGTGGCAGATCCCGCCCTCGTGGACGACGACCGCGCGGCTGATCAGCGGCCGCAGCGGGCCCAGCTCGTGGGCGACCAGAAGTACGGTGCCGCCGCCGTCGAGGAAGCCGCGCAGCGCCCCGGCGAACGCCTCCTGGCTGGCCGCGTCGACCCCGGCGGTGGGCTCGTCGAGGACCAGCAGCTCCGGCTCCCCGGCCAGCGCCCGGGCGATCAGGGTGCGCTGCTGTTGACCGCCGGAGAGGGTGGCGACCGGGTCGCCGGCCCGGTCGGCGAGCCCGACCGCGCGCAGCGCCG
>JBARAE010000613.1:0-1569 GCA_049791715.1 Micromonospora sp. | reverse complement strand
CGCCGGTACGCCGCGCCCGACGTACGGCGTCCCGGGCGGCGGCGGAGATCAGCCGGCGTACGGCTCCGGGGTGGTCGCCGGGCGACCGCGCTGACGCTCCCGCAGCCGCCGCAGGGCCGGCGGGTGGACGTTGGCCCGGTCGAGGTCGCCGCCGTAGTGCGCGAGCACACGGTGATCCATCACCCGCCGCCAGACGGGTGGGATGAGCGCGGCGACCACCATGGTGGCGTAACCGGCGGGGAGCTGCGGCGAGGAGTCGAAGCTGCGCAGCGTCTGGTAGCGGCGCAGCGGGTTCGCGTGGTGGTCGCTGTGCCGCTGGAGCTGGAAGAGGAAGACGTTGGTGACGGTCCGGTCGCTGTTCCAGCTGTGCCGGGCGTCGACCTTCTCGTAGCGGCCGGTGGCGGTGCGCTGCCGGGCCAGCCCGTAGTGCTCCAGGTAGTTCACCACCTCGAGCAGGGAGAATCCGACGACCGCCTGGAGCAGCAGGAAGACCAGCACGCCGGGACCGAAGGCAAGCACCAGCGCCGCGTACAGCAGGACGGTCATCGCCCAGGCGTTGAGGATGTCGTTGCGCCAGGTCCACGGGTTGCGGCCACGGATGCGGAAGCGGCTGATCTCCAGCCGCCAGGCCGAGCGCAGGCTCCCCCAGACGGTACGGGGCCAGAAGACCCAGAAGCTCTCCCCCAGCCGGGAGCTGGCCGGATCATCCGGGGTGGCGACCCGGGTGTGGTGGCCCCGGTTGTGTTCGACGTAGAAGTGTCCGTAGCCGGTCGGGGCCAGGGCGACCTTGGAGAGCCAGCGCTCTGTCGTCTCCCGCTTGTGGCCCAGTTCGTGCGCGGTGTTGATGGCGATGCCGTTCACCACGCCGACGGTGGCGACCAGCCCGGCGGCGCCGACCCAGGAGAACCCGCCACGCGACCAGAGGGAGCAGCACAGCACCAGCGCGGCGTACTGGGCAGGCAGGTAGAGGTAGGTGAGCCAGCGGTAGTAGCCGTCGGCGGCGAGCCGGGGGACGGCCTCCTCGGGCGGGTTGCGCCGGTCGTCGCCGATCAGCAGGTCGACCACCGGGATCGCCCCGAAGACGACCGCCGGGGTGAGCCACCACGCCCAGGCGTCACCGGTCCCCCGCCAGGTCAGCCAGGCCAGGAAGGGCAGCACCGGCACGAGCAGGGCCAGCGGCCAGAGCGGTTTGCGGGTGTCGCGCCAGGCGCGGGATGGAACCGTCGCGTCGGTGCCGGTCATCGTCAGCCTCCGATCTCTTCGCTCCCTCCAGACTGTGGCAGCCACCGCCTCGTTTTACAAGGGATCAATTTTTGTAAAGTCGAACGGACGCCGATCAGGGCGCCGAGCGGGTCAGCTGGCGCAAGCGCAGCAGCAGGGCCGCCCCCAGGAAGAGCAGGAGTCCACCGAGAAGGAAGGCCGCCTGCACCGCCCCGAAGCCGCCCGACTGCGCCACCGGTCGGCCCGCCGCCCCGGGCGGCGGCAGCTCGACCACCGCCTCGTCGCTCGGCGTCGCCTCCGGCGTGACGTCCTCCGACGGCTCGGTCGACGGTCCGGCCGGCTCCGCAC
>JBARAE010000612.1:0-3287 GCA_049791715.1 Micromonospora sp. | reverse complement strand
GCCGCACGTCGACGTGTCGCCCGGCGGGGCGTACCGGGTCTCGGCGGCGCGGATCGAACAGGTCCAGGGTGAGCTGGTCCGCGTTGGGCCGGTACCAAGGGTCGCCCTCGTCGGCGAAGGGCGGGTCGATCGGCGGCGCGGGACGCAGGCGGACCGGGGGACGCGGTGCCGGCGGGCGGCGGGTCTCGGCCATCCTCTACCTCTGTTTCATGCGTTTACCTTCGTTTGCCTCCGACCGCTCTCATCTTCGGGCACGAGAGTGCCCGCCGTCAATGCCGGTGCGAGACGCAGGGGCTACTCGGTGTCGCGGTCGGTGAGCGGATTGCCGCGCACCCACTCGGCGGTCTCGGCGTACTTCTGCTGGATGTACTCCTCGAGGCGGGCGCGCTCGACGCGCCACTGTCCGCGCCCACCGATCTTGATCGCGGGCAACTCCCCGCTGCGCACCATGTGGTAGACCTGCGAATCGGACACGTTGAGTTCGGCGGCAACGTCGGACAGGAGCAGGAACCTGGGCTCCACGGCGAACTCCCGGGGTTGGCGTCGTTTGCCTCAGTTTGCCATCAGGGGCCGGTGTAGCCCAGCGGCGCCGGTGCCGACCGCGAGGGGCTTCGACCGGGGGACACACCGGCGGGGAGCTTTTCCCGAGCTGAGGCGAGGTGTATGACGGTCACGGCGTACGGCATGATCGGCGCCCGGGACCGGTGGCCGCCGGTCCGGGCCTGAGCAGGGGAGACACCGGTGACCGACGAGCTTGTCCGGGTGTACGTGCCGGCGACCGCCCCGATGCTGGCGCGGCTGCGCGAGCAGGGGCTCGTCGCCGCCGAGGCGCACGCCGTCACCCCGACGCTGCGGGAGTGGTACGCCGAGGGCGACGAGGAGGAGTTGGAGTACGTCGCCTTCACGCGCGCCGCCCAGGACGCGTTGCTGCTGCTGCGGGCCGACGCGGCCGCGCCCCGACGGCGTGTGGTGGTGTCGGCGGACCTGCCGCCATCGGCCGTCGGCCGGGTGGACGGGGAGCTCGGCTCCAGCGTCGTCCGGCTGGACGCCCCCGTGCCGGTGAGCGCGGTCGCCGCGATCCATGTCGACGGCGCGGAGGCGGTGGAGGACGTCGCCGCCGCCGCGGACGTGGTCGCCGAGGCGCAGGCGGGCGACCCGGACGCCCAGTTCACGGTCGACGGCGCCGAGGACCACGAGCTGGAGTGGTACGACGTGACGGAGCTGGACCTGCTCCTGCGGACGGTCTCCTGACCGCCGGACCGACCGGGCGGGGTCAGCCCAGGGTGTCGGTGGCCGGCTCCGGGTCGTCCTCGGTGGGGGCCGGGCCGAGGGTGCGGCCGAACGCGATGAGCGCGGTCAGCGCCCCGACGAACAGCACCCAGATCCCGTTGTCCACCCGGGAGGTGCCGAGCGAGGTCTGCGCCACCGCGTCCGCCTCGCTGAGCGCGGCGGCCAGGTCGAGCAGACCACGCCCGCCGACCCGCATGATCACCTCGGTGAGCAACAGGAGCAGGCCGGGTCCGGCCCCGGCGAGCAGATACGCCGGCCAGCGCAGCGTCGGCGTGGCCGGGTCTCGGCGGGCGGGCCCCCGGCGGGCCCAGGTGAGGTAGCCGAACGCCACCAGCCCGGCGATGAGGCCGGCGAGCAGGGACTCCGTCCGGGACACCCACTTCGCGGCGCTGAGCACCGACTCCTGGGTGTCGCCGGCGCCGAACAGGTCGGAGAGCGGGTCCCGAACCCGGCTGAAGGCCACCACGAAGATCAGTGCGGCCAGTGCGGCGGTCGTGATCGCGCCGATCACCCGCGCGTTGCGGGCGCCGGCCAGCCCCCCACCGATGATGGCGGCGGCGGCGGTGGTGCCGGCGATCGTGTTGGTGGTGGCGTTGTCGGCGTACGTCAGGTTGACCGCAACCGCGGCGGCCAGCCCGACCAGCAGGCCGGTGCCGACCGCGACGAGGAAGCGCAGGGTGGCCCGCTCGGTGCGTCGGCTGAGCGGGTTCGTCACCGCCAGGGCGACCGCAGCGCCGGCGACCAGCGCGGCCGAGATGACGCCCGGCAGTGCGAACGCGGAGAGGCTGATCGCGGTGACGCCCGCCGCGGCCGAGTCGATCGCGGCCCGGGTCGACCAGAGCATCGCCGCCAGCCAGACGACGGCCAGTGGCGCGAGCACCACGGCGCCGGGCGCGAACGCGGCCCGACCGGTCCCGTCCACCTCGGGAGCCGGGACGGCCCCGTCGACCGGGGTCGCCTCGGGCTGGTCCGGCTCCGCGGCCGTGGAGCTGCCGGGCTGGTTGCTCATCGTCTCCCTTTCGACGGACACCGGATCGGCCGCGACAGGCCGGGCAGGTCACCGGCCATCCAGCGTACGCGCCGCCCCGGCCCGCCCTCCGCACCTGGCGCGCGCCGACGAATCGGAGGAGTCCCATGCGCCTGGCCGACGGTCCGTCGGGTCCGGCGGCGATTATCCGAAGGTCCGTTGTGCGGTGGTCCGTCCCGGTGGCGGAGCCGGGCACCCGGTCGGGCCGGGGCGGCGCGGGTCAGGCCGGCGCGCCGCATGGAAGAATTGGCCCAGGTCCCGCCGCCGCGACCGGTCCGCCGCGCGGCGTCCGGGTGTCCGGCCATCCGGTCGACGCCCGCGGGTCCGGTTTCGCCACCGCTGTCGAGATCGCACAGGAGCCTGTGATGGACGCCGTGTTCTCCGTACCCGAGCCACGCAACGAGCCGGTACGCACCTACGAGCCGGGCAGCGCCGACCGGGAGCGGCTCCAGCGACGGCTGACCGAGCTGGCCGCCGAGCGGATCGACCTGCCGATGACCATCGCGGGCGAGCAGCGGATGGCCGGCGGCGAGCCGATCAACGTGGTCCAGCCGCACAAGCACGCGCACGTCCTCGGCGTCACCGGCCACGCCACGCAGGACGACGCCCGCGCCGCGGTCAAGGCCGCGAAGGACGCCGCCCCGATGTGGCGGGCGCTGCCGTTCGAGGAGCGGGCCGCCATCTTCCTGCGCGCCGCCGAGCTGCTCGCCGGCCCCTGGCGGGACACCCTGAACGCGGCCACCATGCTGGGCCAGTCCAAGACGGTGGTCCAGGCCGAGATCGACGCGGCCTGCGAGTTCATCGACTTCCTCCGGTTCAACGTGCACTTCGCACGGAAGCTGCTCGAGGAGCAGCCGATGTCCTCGCCGGGGGTGTGGAACCGGTTCGACCACCGGCCGCTCGAGGGCTTCATCTACGCGATCACCCCGTTCAACTTCACCGCGATCGCCGGCAACCTGCCCTCGGCGCC
>JBARAE010000611.1:0-2072 GCA_049791715.1 Micromonospora sp. | reverse complement strand
GCACGGGGATCTCGGGCTCGGCCTCGGACCCCGCCGGTGGCGCGCCGCCTGCGCCGGGCAGCGCGGGATGAGGTGGCGGGGCTGCCGGTCCGGGAGCGGTCATACGCCAGAGGGTAGTGCCCGCGGGCTCAGCGGTAAGGACCCGCGGCCCGATCACTGGCAGCGACGACGATCTCCCCGTCCGGCGCGGCGCTGGCCAGCGTCTCGTACGCCGAGGGCTCGTCGATCGACTGCGCCAGCAACGGCACCGCGGTGATCTTGACGTCGAAGCCGCCCAGGGCCCGCCGGTAGGCCCCGACCGACTCCCACTCGATGAGCAGGCACCAGTGCGTCGGGTCGTCCAGCGCCCGCAGCAGTTCGCCGCGCAGGTAGCCGGGGCGGGCGGCGAGCGCAGCCAGGGCCGCGTGCGCCCGCCGGGTGAACTCGTCCGCGCCATCGGGGTCAACCACGAACCGGTTGGTGACCAGCACCCGCGTCCTCCTCGTAGAGTCTGTGGAATGCAGCGTACGCAGACTCCCCTGCTGGCCCGCCTGGGCCGCCTCAACCCGACGACGGTGTTCCTGGCCACGCTGGTCCTGGTGCTGGTGGCGCTCTTCGCGCCGGGTCCGGTGGGCGGCCTGGTGCTGCTGGCGCTGGCGGCGTTGCTGGTCTGGCTGATGAGCGTCACCTGGCCGGTGCAGCGGCCGGCGACCCGGATGATCCGGCTGCTGATGCTGACGCTGCTGATCGCGGTGGCCCTCGCCAAACTGCTGTGACATGCAATCATGCGTTTTTGACAATCAATTTCGTTATCGCGGACAGTGGTTGACATGACCGTCCGCACCGCTTCGCGCACCCTGGCCGCCGCCACCGCCCTGCTGGCGCTCGTCGGCATCGCCGGCTGCTCGAACGGTCCGAGGGCCGACGCCGACCCGGGCCGGGTGGACGTGGTGGCCGCCTTCTACCCGCTGCAGTTCCTCGCCGAGCGGATCGGCGGTGACGCGGTGAAGGTCACCAACCTGGCCAAACCCGGCGCCGAACCGCACGACCTGGAACTCAACCCGCGCCAGGTGGGCACGGTCGTCGACGCCGAACTGATCGTCTACCTCTCCGGCTTCCAGCCGGCCGTGGACGACGCCGTCGACCAGAACGGCGGCGACCGGGCCTTCGACGTGGCGACCGTGCAGCCGCTGCTCGACGCGGCCGCCGGCGGACACCAGCACGAGGGCGAGGCCGGGCACGACGAGGAGAACGGCGGCAAGGACCCGCACGTCTGGCTCGACCCCACCCGGCTCGCCACCATCGGCGACCGGCTCGCCGAGCGGCTGGGCAGGGCGGACCCGGCGCGTGCCGCCGACTTCACCGCCCGGGCGAAGACGCTGCGCGCCGAACTGGAACAGCTCGACGGCGAGTACGCGCAGGGCCTGAAGACCTGCCAGCGCCGGGAGATCGTGGTCAGCCACACCGCCTTCGGGTACCTGACCGCGCGCTACCAGCTCGACCAGGTCGGCATCACCGGCCTCACCCCGGACATCGAGCCCTCCCCGCAGCGCCTCGCCGAGGTGGCCCGGGAGGCCCGGGAGCACCAGGCCACCACCATCTTCTTCGAGACGCTGGTCAGCCCCAAGGTCGCCGAGACCGTCGCCCGCGAGGTCGGGGCGAAGACCGCGGTGCTCGACCCGATCGAGGGCGGGCCGCCCGGGGGCGACTACCTCTCGGCGATGCGCGCCAACCTCCAGACCCTGCGGACCGCCTTGGACTGCACATGAACCCAGCCGTTATTCAGGTGACCCACGCCGCCGTCGGTTACGACGGCCGGCCCGTGCTGCGCGACGTCTCGCTGACCGTCACCGCCGGCGAGGTGGTCGCCGTACTCGGGGCCAACGGCTCCGGCAAGTCCACCCTGATCCGCGCCGTGCTCGGGCTGGTCCCGCTCGGCGCCGGCTCCATCACCCTCTTCGGCACCCCGCAGCGCCGCTTCCGGCAGTGGCGGCGGATCGGGTACGTCCCGCAGCGCCTCGGCGCCGGCAGCGGCGTACCGGCCACGGTGGGCGAGGTGGTGGCCTCCGGGCGGCTGGCCCGCCGGGGCGTCC
>JBARAE010000610.1:0-3487 GCA_049791715.1 Micromonospora sp. | reverse complement strand
GAGCTGAGGAGACCGCCGTGACGAACTCGATGGCGCACGCCCGGGCCCGCCGCAACCCGGCGGACGGCCGCCCCGCGGTCCGTCGCGCGGCCGCCGCCCTCGGGGTGATCTTCCTGCTGATCGGGGTGCTCGGCTTCGTACCCGGCATCACCAGCAACTTCGGCGGCCTTTCCGTCGCCGGTCACCAGTCGGACGCGAGACTGTTCGGCGTGTTCCAGGTGTCCGTCCTGCACAACCTCGTGCATCTGCTCTTCGGCGTCGCCGGCCTGGTGATGTCCCGGACGGTTACCGGGGCGCGCACCTTCCTCGTCGGCGGCGGCGCCGTCTACCTCGTGCTCTGGCTCTACGGCCTGGTGGTCGACCAGCGCAGCTCCGCCAACGTCATCCCGGTCAACGGCGCCGACAACTGGCTGCACCTCCTGCTCGGGGTCGCCATGATCGCGCTCGGCCTGCTCACCACACGTGACCTGAATCGCCGCTGAGCGCAGTCTGATGGGCGGCTGGTCCGGTTTCACCCGGCCCTGCGGCGGGTAGTTCGCAGATTCGCGACAAGACGGAAACGAGGGCCTCATGTCGACCCGGATCAGCTGCGAGGTCCGCGACGAATCGCCGGTGACGGTGGTACGCCTCGCCGGCGCGCTGGACCTGGCCACCATGCGGTCGGTGCACACCGTGCTGGACCGCTGCCTGACCGCCCAGCCGGACGCGCTCGTGGTCGACCTCGCCGAGGTCGAGGTCGCCGACCGGCTGGCGCTCTCCGTCTTCGCCGCCGCCGCCCGGCGGGCCGCCGACTGGCCAGCCGTGCCGATGGTGCTCTGCGCACCGCCGAAGGACGCGGCGACCTGGCTGGCCGAGTCGACCGCGTGCCGGGTGGTACCGGTGCGCCCGGACTGCGCCGAGGCCACCGCGCTGGCGAACGCGTCCGCGGCGCCGCGGCTGCGGGTCCGGCTGGAGCCGGTCGCGGGGGCCTGCCGACGGGCCCGGGAACTGGTCACCGACGCCTGTGGGCGGTGGAACATCCCCGACCTGGCGGGCCCGGCCTCGCTGGTGCTCACCGAACTGGTCGGCAACGTGGTCCGGCACGCCGGTACGCCGATGCAGGTGACGCTGACCCTGCGTCCGCCGTACCTGCAGGTGGCCGTCCTGGACGGCAGCGGGGATGCGGCGCGGGCCGCGACCGGGCTGGACCTGCGGGCTGAGGGCGGGCGGGGGCTGATGCTGGTTCGTGAGCTGACCCAGCGCTGGGGCAGCGCTCCGGTGGGCGACGGCAAGGTCGTCTGGGCGATGCTACCGGCGAACTGACCGAAATTACCGCTCTCGCCTGGTTTTATGGGCAGAGGGCCGGGTAGGCGTGCCCGTCCTTTCTGTCGTGACGACGGGGTGAGAGTTATGCGGAAGCGGGTAGTGACGGAGCCGGCACGGGATCGGGGGCCTGCGATCCTCGCGCCCGCCCAGTTCGGCGGCTTTCCCGGGCCGCTCCGCCGGCCGATCCCGGGTGACTCCGTGTGGCGGTTGCTGCGCACCACCGACCACAAGCAGATCGGCCTGATGTACCTGACGACGGCCTTCGTGTTCTACCTGACCGCCGGGATCGAGGCCATGCTGATGCGGGGCGAACTGGCCCGGCCGGGGCTGCAGTTCCTCTCCCCCGAGCAGTACAACCAGCTGTTCACCACCCACGGCTTCGCCATGCTGCTGCTCTTCGCCACGCCCGCAGCGTTGGGGATGGCCAACTACATCGTCCCGATCCAGATCGGCGCGCCGGACGTCTCGTTCCCCCGGCTGAACGCGTTCGGCTACTGGCTGTTCCTCTTCAGCGGCCTGATGATCTACGGCAGCTTCCTCACGCCGGGCGGGTCAGCCGACTTCGGATGGTTCGCCTACCCGCCGTTGAGCACCGCCCAGCACTCGCCCGGCGTCGGGGGCAACATGGTGCTGATCGGGCTGGTCATCGGTGGTCTGGGCACCATCCTCACCGCGGTCAACCTGATTACCACCATCGTCACCCTGCGCGCACCGGGGATGACCATGTTCCGGATGCCGATCTTCACCTGGAACATGCTGCTCACCAGCGTCATGATCATCGTGGTTTTCCCGCTGTTGGCCGCCGCGCTGCTGGGGATCGCCTCGGACCGGCTCCTGCACTCGCACGTCTACGACCCGACCACCGGCGGGCCGATGCTCTACCAGCATCTGTTCTGGTTCTGGGGCCATCCCGAGGTCTACATCATCGCGATCCCGTTCTTCGGAATCATCACCGAGATCATCCCGGTCTTCTCCCGTAAGCCGATCTTCGGCTACACGGGAATTGTGCTCGCGACCATCGCGATCACCGTGCTGTCGATGAGCGTGTGGGCGCACCACATGTTCGGGACCGGGCAGGTGCTGCTGCCGTTCTTCAGCATCCTGAGTTTCCTCATCGCCGTGCCCACGGGGGTCAAGTTCTTCAACTGGATCGGCACCCTGTGGAAGGGCCAGATCACCTTCGAGACGCCGATGCTCTTCGCCGTCGGCTTCCTGGTCACCTTCCTGTTCGGGGGCCTCACCGGCGTACTGCTGGCCAGCCCACCGCTGGACTTCCACGTGACCGACACCTACTTCGTGGTGGCGCACTTCCACTACGTCCTCTTCGGCACGGTGGTTTTCGCGTTCTTCGGCGGCATCTACTTCTGGTTCCCGAAGATGACCGGCCGGCTGCTCGACGAGCGGCTCGGCAAGGCGCACTTCTGGACCATGTTCCTCGGCTTCCACGGCACCTTCCTGGTCCAGCACTGGCTGGGCAACGAGGGGATGCCCCGGCGGTACGCCGACTACCTGCCGCAGGACGGCTTCACCACGCTCAACACCATCTCGAGCATCTCCTCGTTCGTCCTCGGAATCTCCACGTTGTTCTTCATCTACAACGTCTGGAAGTCCTGGCGGTACGGCCCGAAGGTGACCGTGGACGACCCCTGGGGCTTCGGCAACTCGCTGGAGTGGGCCACCACCTGCCCGCCACCGCTGCGCAACTTCGACCGGATGCCCCGGATCCGCTCCGAGCGCCCCGCCTTCGACGCCAAGTACGGCCAGCTCGTCGCGAACCTGGGCCGGGACCTGCCGCAGCGGACCACCAAGCCGCCGCAGACCTTCATGGAGGAGCTGCGGCACGTGCCGAAGCTGCCCGAGGCGCCGGCCGCCGAGGGTGCGCACGGCGCCCGCGAGGCGGTGGAGTACCAGCCGGCGCCGCAGTCCGGCGCCCGGCCCGTCGACGTGCCGGCGCCGGAGGAGATCCGCCGGCCCAGCTTCGAGGAGGCCGAGGTGCCGGAGACGCCGGAAGAGATTGCCGAGCGGGGACCGGAACAGGAGCGGTGGCGCCACCCGCACGGCCACGGTGAGGACACCGAGGAGCGCTGACCGGAAGACGGAAGGAGGGCCGGCGCTGCGGGCGCCGGCCCTCCTCGTCGTCCCCGGAAGGGCGACGGCCGCTCTGTCCCGGACCCCCCAGGCG
>JBARAE010000609.1:0-1793 GCA_049791715.1 Micromonospora sp. | reverse complement strand
AGTCGCCGTTGATCTCGTACTCGCTCTCGCCGGAGCGGAACATCCGGCGGGTGATGGAGACCTCGGTGTACTCGATCGGCAGCGCGCCGTCGGTGTTGTCGATGGTGAGGGTGACCTCGGCCCGGCCAAGCGGCGCCCGCCCGGCGGTGCCGGCGAAGATGACGTCCTCCATCTTGCCGCCGCGCAGCGCCTTGGCGCCCTGCTCGCCGAGCACCCAGGCGATGGCGTCGACGACGTTGGACTTGCCGGAGCCGTTCGGGCCGACCACGCAGGTGATCCCGGGTTCCAGCTTCAACGTCGTGGCGGAGGCGAAGGACTTGAACCCCTTCACCGTCAGGCTCTTGAGATGCACCTTCTCGATCCTCGTCCGGTGGCCGCCGTACCGTCGCCGGCTGCGCGGACCTGGTGAACCCGCAGACTAACCCGGGGACGGGGACACTCCGGTACGCGACCCACCCCGCGCCGGTCGTGTCCCGCCGACGGAGAAGGGGCGACGGTACGGAGAGTTACAAGATCGCTAATCGCGTCCGATGCCGTGTTCGCGCATTTTCGGAGTCGTCACAAGATCGGAAAACGGCGCGGAAAAAGTGTGCGGACAAAGCAGCGCGCCGGCACTTCGGTGTCGGCGCGCATTTTTGCGATGGTGCGATTCAGTTTTCCGACAACCGGAGATCAGGTCAGCGCCGGCTCGGCCAGTCGGAGGAGGTCGTCCGCCTCCGCTGCCGCCGCCGCAAGCCGATCATTGTCGGCGCGCAGACGTGTGATCTCGAACTCCAGTGCCTGAACCCTGGCACGCAGTCGGGTGACCTCGTCGAGCAGGCGCCGGTCGGGCGCTGCACCTACGTGGCCGTAGAGGGCCTTCGCCATGCTGACTCCTTGATATGCGCTGCCGGTAAGGCCGGCCAACGCGCGCCCCTGGTGTTCGCGGCTGCCATCCCAGCGATATGCGGGCATGGCCGGGCGCGACTGGCGACACCTATATATTGAGCCGAAAACCCCTGCTTCGTCAAGTTGTGGCAGGCCGTAGATCATCTCCACGTCCGCCTGTCCACTTGTCGGAGGGCTGCCGATAGGCGCGGACCCGCTCGGTCCGGACCCCTCAACGGTACGCCCGGGATTATGCGAACGTCAGACCCTGCCTGTCGGCTTCGCCTTAACTCTTTCTTAGAACGTTGCCGCAGCTCGTGGCCCACACGTAGCGTCACCCCGGCCCGTAAACGACCCGTGGAGGCGACAGGCGTGTACCGCTGGACCGATCCGATCGACCCGGACGGCACTCCCCGGCGCCCCGAGCCGCCGAGCGATGAACCGCCAGCCTGGCTCACCGATCGGCCGGAACCGCGGTCGTCGTACCTCTTCGGGGACGAGCCCCACGAGCCGGTCGACGCCTGGCGCGACCGGCCCACCGAGCGGTGGCGTCCCGACCGCACCGGCGAACTCCCCTTCCCGGTGTCCCCCCTTGAGCGGCGGGACGACCACCCCGGTGAGCCCGCACTGGACGCGACGGTTCGGCAGCCCGCCGACCTGACCGCCTACCGGGCCGCCCAGGCGGAGGCCCCCACCGAGTCGGGAGGGGGACGGCACCGGCAGCCCAGCCGGTTCCCCCGTCCGCTCCTGATCGGTGGGGCCGCCGCCGCGGCCACCCTCGTGGCCAGCCTCGGAGTGGGTGCCCTGATGCTGCCGGGCAGCGACCAGCAGGCCGATCGCACGTCCGCCGACGACGCCGTGGCTGCCGCCCCGGCCCTGCCGGGCACCGGCTCGGCCCCCGCCGACGCGGTCGCCCCCGCCTCACC
>JBARAE010000608.1:0-3007 GCA_049791715.1 Micromonospora sp. | reverse complement strand
AGCCGGCGCCGTGGCCGCGGTGGGCCCCCGAGGAGCTGCGGGCGGCGTTCGCCCGGCGCGGGGCCGTGGCCCCGTGGCGGCACCAGGTCGAGGCGGCCGAGCTGGCGTACGCCGGGAAGCACGTGGTGGTGGCCACCGGGACGGCGTCCGGCAAGTCACTGGCGTACCAGCTGCCCGCGCTGAGCACCCTCCTCGCCGACCCGCGAGCCACCGTCCTCTACCTGGCGCCGACCAAGGCGCTCGCCGCCGACCAGCTGCGCGCCGTCGCCGGCCTGGAGCTCGACGGGGTACGCCCGGCCTGCTACGACGGCGACACCCCGCGCACCGAACGGGAGTGGATCCGGCGGCACTCCCGGTTCGTGCTGACCAACCCCGACATGCTGCACCACGGCATCCTCCCCGGCCACGCGCACTGGTCCGGATTCCTGCGCCGGCTCGCGTACGTGGTGATCGACGAGTGCCACACCTACCGGGGCGTCTTCGGTTCGCACGTCGCCCACGTGCTGCGTCGCCTGCGCCGGCAGTGCGCCCGGTTCGGTCGTACACCGGTCTTCGTGCTGGCCTCGGCGACGTCGGGCGACCCGGCGGCGGCGGCCGGGCGGCTCACCGGCCTGCCGGTCGAGGCCGTCACCGAGGACACCTCGCCGCGCGGCGGGGTCACGTTCGCGCTCTGGGAGCCGCCGCTGCTTCCCGACCCGGTCTCCGGGGAGGTCTCCGACCTCGCCCCGGTACGCCGCTCCGCGCTGCGCGAGACCGCCGACCTGCTCACCGACAGCGTGGTCGAGGGGGTACGCACCCTCGCCTTCGTCCGGTCCCGCCGCGGCGCCGAGGTGGTCGCCGCCAACGCCCGGCGGTCCCTCGACGAGGCGGTGCCCGGGCTGGGCGACCGGGTGGCCGCCTACCGGGCCGGCTACCTGCGCGAGGAACGGCGGGAGCTGGAACGCGCACTGCTCCACGGCGACCTGCTCGGGCTCGCCTCGACCAACGCGCTGGAGCTCGGCGTCGACCTGGTCGGGCTGGACGCGGTGCTGATCTGCGGCTGGCCGGGCACCCGGGCCTCGCTCTGGCAACAGGCCGGCCGGGCCGGCCGCTCCGGCGACGAGGCCCTGGCCGTGCTGGTGGCCCGGGACGACCCGCTCGACACCTACCTGGTGCACCACCCGGAGGCGCTGTTCGGGCGGCCGGTCGAGGCGACCGTGCTCGACCCGGCCAACCCGTACGTCCTCGCCCCGCAGCTCGCCTGCGCGGCGGCCGAGGCCCCGCTCACCCCGGCCGATCTCGAACTCTTCGGCGAGGGCGCGAAGGAGGCGGTCGACTCGCTCGTCGAGGCGGGCGCCCTGCGGCAACGCCCCACCGGCTGGTACTGGCGGCACCGGGAACGGCCCGAGGTGGACCTGCGCGGCGAGGGCGGGGCGCCGGTCTGCGTCGTGGAGGCGTCGACCGGGCGGCTGCTCGGCACGGTGGACGGCGGTTCGTCCCACTTCCTCATCCACCCCGGTGCGGTCTACCTGCACCAGGGCGTGTCGTACGTGGTCGACTCGCTGGACCTGGAGGACGGCTGCGCGCTGGTGCACGCCGAGGAGCCGGACTGGTCCACCCACGCCCGGGACGTCACCTCGCTCTCGGTGGTGTCCGTGCGGTCGTACGTGGACGCCGGGCCGGTCGGCCTCTTCCTCGGCGAGGTGGACGTGACCAGCCAGGTGGTGTCGTACCAGCGGCGTCGGATCGCCACCGGCGAGGTGATCGACACCCGTCCGCTGGACCTGCCCGCCCGCGAGCTGCGGACCGTCGCGGTCTGGTTCACTCTCTCGCCCGAGTCGCTGGCTGCCGCCGGGGTGGAGGCGGCGGACATCCCGGGGGCGCTGCACGCCGCCGAGCACGCCGCGATCGGGCTGCTGCCGCTGATGGCCACCTGCGACCGGTGGGACATCGGTGGCCTCTCCACCGCGGTCCACCCGGACACCGAAGCGCCGACCGTTTTCGTGTACGACGGGCACCCGGGCGGGGCGGGCTTCGCCGAGCGGGCGTACGGGACGGCGGCCGCCTGGCTGCGGGCCACCCGGGACGCCATCGCCGAGTGCGGCTGCGAGTCGGGCTGCCCGTCCTGCGTCCAGTCCCCGAAGTGCGGCAACGGCAACAACCCGCTCTCCAAACCGGACGCGGTGAAGGTGCTGGACGTCGTGCTCGCCAACCTGCCCGCCGACGGCGACGCTGCCTCGCGCCCGGCCGCGGCCAAGGGCCAACGCTTCGGCGACGGCGACCGGGCGGCGCTCCCGCGCCAGGACGAGCGCGCGCCCGAGCCCGCCTGATCGACCCCGCGGCCGGGTCGCCCCGGCTGCTGAGCCACCCGCTGAGGGTCGAGCTGTGCGACACTCCGGCGTTCACGCCTCGAAGGAGATTCAATGCAGCTCGACAGCCTGCAGTCGCAGAACCAGTTCTTCATCCGGCAGCGGATCCGGATGATGGTCAACCAGTACGAGGTCCACGCGGTCGCGCCGGACGGTTCGGAGGGTGGGCTGCTCGCCTTCGCGCAGCAGAAGCGGCTCGCCTTCAAGGAGCAGGTGACCATCTACACGGACGACTCGAAGCAGGTTCCCCTGCTCGGCTTCCGGGCCCGTCAGCGCCTCGACCTCGGCGCCACGTACGACGTGACCGACCACGCCGGCACCCCGATCGGGCTGTTCCGCAAGGACTTCGCCCAGTCGCTGCTGCGATCCACCTGGCACGTCGAGCAGCCCGGCCTGCCGCAGATCACCGGCCAGGAGCGCAGCCTCCCGGTGGCGCTGCTGCGCCGGTTCGTCGACTCGCTCTCCTGGCTGCCGTACCACTTCGACTTCGTCGCGGGCGGCCAGCCGGTGTTCTCGGTCGTCAAGAAGTGGGGCCTGCGCGACCGGTACGTCGTCGAGATCCAGCACCCGCAGATCGACCGGCGACTCGTGATCGCCATGGCGGTCGGCCTGGACGCCCTCCAGGCTCGCTGATCCCGGCCGGGCGGGGCGCGGCGTCC